>CADCTA010000050.1 GCA_902805675.1 uncultured Chthoniobacterales bacterium
GACGGTGGCCAGCAGTCGAGCTTTCTCGATCAAGGCTGCGAGCGTGAGCAGATCGATCTTGCCGGAGAGATCGGTAAACGGCGCGCGCGTACATTTTCGGATCTGCGCGATGTGTTTTTGCTCGAGCGGCGAAGGTCCTCCCGTGACGATGCAGGCAAGTTGATGCTCAGCAGCACCGTCTATGACCGCGGCCCAACGGTCCGGCTCCCAGAACTTCTCCGCGCGCGCCGAGCCGGGATGCACGAGGACGAAACCTTTGCCGAGATCGACCGCCGACAGCACGCCTTCCGCCTTCTGTAGCGCCGCGAATGGCAGGCGGAGATTCAGCGCTTGCGAGCCGCCGGCGATGCCGAGCGGCTCGAGCAGTGCAAGGTGGTAATCGACCGTGTGCATCGTGCGGATAGGGATCGGCACGAGCTCGTTGTAGCTGAGCGAGCGGAGCTTTTCGCGCTGGCGCGGGTGATCGGCGGTGATGCGTTTACCGGCTCCGGAAAGCAGGGTGAGGAAAGCCGAGCGGTCGTTGCGCGTGAAGTCGAGGCAGTACTGATATTTGCGCCGCGCCACCGTGAGCCAATGCGCCGCGCTGCTGATTCGGCCCTTCGCGATCAGTGTCCGGTCGACGCCTGGCATCGCGGGCAGCAATTCGCGCGTGCCGGCCGCCACCACGAGCGAGATCTCGGCGCTGGGGAACTTCTCGCGCACGGCCGCGATCGCCGGCGTCGTGAGGATCAGGTCGCCGATCCGCTTCAGCTGAATGAGAAGGATGTTCACGACACTCCTACTCTTAATCCTAATCTTGCTCCTACTCCGGTCGTCCCGCGCACGGGGAAGATTAGGAGTAGGATTATGATTAGGAGTAGGAGCTTCAGCCCGCCATCTGCATCGCGCGCTCGTATCCGCCCAGCAGGCGCGCGCGGAAGTGATCCCAGGTGAAGTTTTCCACGACCCGCTGCCGCGCAGCGACGCCCATCCGCTCGACGATGTCCGGGTGGTCGTACAGATGTCGGATCGCGCCAGCGAGAGCGTCCACGTCGCCGGGCTTGATGATGATCCCTTCCATGCCGTCAACCACGACGTCGCCCGCCTCGCGCGTTGTGATCTGCGGCAGCCCGCAGGCCGCGGCTTCGTAGGTGACTTTCGCGCTGCCTTCGCACTGCGAAGGAAAGACGTGGATGCTCCCCTGGCTCAGATAATTCTCCACATCGCGTGCGAAGCCCACGACGCGGATGTTATCGCGCCAGAACTTCTTCAGATGCGGCTTCGCCTCATCGTGCACCGATCCGATGAGCCAAAGCTCTGCGTCTTTCAGCTCGAGCCGGTGCCATGCCTCGAGGAGATGGTGGATACCTTTCCGCTGAATGAGCGCGCCGGAGAAGACGGCGCGAAAGAGCGGCGGGCGGACGCCCGGTCTGAAGCGATCGACGTCGACGCCGCGCGGCAGATAGAAGAGCTTCTCTTCCGGGAAACCCTGGAACCGGAACGTGTCGGCTGCTTTTTCCGAAAGCACGACGAGCAGGTCCGCCAGATTGTATTCCTCGATGTAGCGGTCGCGCGTGAGGAGCAGGGTTTGCTTCCAGGTCTTCTTCTTGGCAGGCGGCGCGGTCGCCGCATCGCTTCGCACTGTCTTTCCGCGATCACGATGCCACGTCGGGATCTCGACCATGGATGGAATGCCACGGCGTTTCGCCACCCGCAGCGATTCGAGGCAATCACCCGACCAGCTGTGGAAAAGATCGTAGCGGCCGCTCTCCAGCTGTCGCGAGACCACCCAGTCGAGATACTTCTTCTTCGCGCCGTAGTAGTAAGGCCGATCCATGTGCGAGAGCAGCCGCACCGGATGCCAGCGCAAGGAGTGAATGAGCGAGCCGGGGATCTCGCGCTGCCGGTTATCGTAGGCGACCGCTTTGCCGAGAAACCCGCCACGGTGCGACGCGCGCAACGTTTCAAACGCATCCGTGTCGAGCCCCGATCCGCCGATGCGCGCGAAGATCGAATAGAGGAGGCTGGTCGGTAGAACCGGCGTCTCTGTCGCAGCCTCTGCGGGTGGCGGCGCGTTTAGGGTTTCACCGAGCATTGGCTAGGAACTATTGTGGCGTTTGCCGGCAAGTAAAGACCACGAACCGGCGCCACGCGTTCATTTCATGCCAGTAGACCATCTCAGGATCGGTTTCGTACGGCGCGGCTACTCGACTAGCGGCGGCGCGGAGGCGTACCTCAAGCGCCTCGCCGCGGGTGTCCGCGCCGGAGGGCACGAGGCGCAGCTCTTCACGACTGCGGAGTGGCCCGCGGAGGAGTGGCCGTTCGGTCCGATCACTCGCCTGCGCGGCGAATCGCCGATGCGGTTCGCAGATGAATTTGAGCAACTCCGCGCGCGCGCTGCGTCTGACGTCATCATGAGCCTGGAGCGTGTCTGGGCATGTGATGTTTATCGCGCGGGCGACGGTGTGCATCGCGCATGGCTCGATCGTCGCGCGCAGTTTGCCGGGCCGCTTCGTCGCATGGCCGATTCACTCAACGGAAAACACCTCGCGACGCTACGTCTGGAGCAGTCGCTGTTCGGACGGCAAAGCGCCGGCCGAGTCATCGCGAATTCGCAGATGGTGAAAGCCGAGATCACGAGCGTGTACGGTTATCCCGCTGAGCGGATCGATACGGTCGAGAACGGCGTGCCGGTAGCGCAGTTCCGTCCGTCGGCGGAAAAGCGCGTCAGCAGTCGTGCCGCGCTGGAGCTCCGCGACGAGGACATCGCGGTCCTGTTTGTCGGGTCAGGCTGGGAGCGCAAAGGCTTGTCATACGCGGTTCGCGCCGTCGAAGCGGCAGCTGACGCGCGGATGCGACTGCTCGTGGCCGGGAAGGGGAACAACAGCGTTTTCGCCTCGCCGGCGGTGCGGTTCCTCGGCGTCCGGAATGACTTGCCGGCATTGTACGCGGCGGCCGATCTCTTCCTGTTGCCGACGATCTACGATCCGTTCTCGAATGCCTCGCTCGAGGCGATCGCCGCCGGCGTGCCAGTGATCACGACGCACGCCAATGGCTGCGCGGAGATCATGGAGGATGGAGTCCACGGCAGCATCATCGAGCGGCCGGATGACGTTGCCGGCATCGCGCGTGCGTTGCAGTTCTGGTCCGATCCGGAGCGCCGCGTCGCGGCGCGACCGCGATTGCTCGAGCTGGCCGAGCGTTACGACATCTCCGTTAACGTCGAGCGAACGCTCGGGATCCTGCTTCAGGTTGCGGCGAGCGCTGAGTCGACGTCAGGGAAAATCCGGAAGACCTGATCGAGCCGCGCGATCTCGAAGATCGGCCGCACGTTTTCCTGCAGCCCCGAGAGCGCAAACTTACCTCCGTAGCTGGCCACGCTCTGCATGCCTTCGATTAACACCGCCAGGCCCGAGCTATCGATGTAGCTGACGCGCGAAAGATCGACGACGAGCTGCTTCGGCTTGTCCGCGATCTTCGACTTCAGCGAAGCCGAGATCCCCGGCGAGACGTGGAGATCGATTTCCCCTTCAAGCGGGAAGACATTGGGACGTTCGGTTTCGGTCATGCGGAACGGATGGAAGATGTCACGCTGGGTGCCATCGTCAATCGATCACCACCCAAGCTTCGCCACGACCGCATCGACGTCGGAGAGGTCCTCAAACACAAAATCCGGCGCGTGCGCAGCCAGTTGCGCCACCGTCGAAGTGCCGGTCGCGACGGCGACGGTGCGCGCGCCGAATGCCTTGCCGCACGCGATGTC
This sequence comes from uncultured Chthoniobacterales bacterium, assembly GCA_902805675.1. Taxonomy (GTDB): domain Bacteria; phylum Verrucomicrobiota; class Verrucomicrobiia; order Chthoniobacterales; family UBA10450; genus JACCTI01. Next base: position 3,743 of record CADCTA010000050.1, read on the forward strand.
GTGCGGCGTGTCGCCAATCACGTCGATCGCGCTCGGCACGAAGTCGAAATTGTGCCGCTCACACGCGCGCGTGCGAGCAAACGCGCCAAGCTCATTGCGATCGTGGTGATCATCGGCAAACGCGCCAAACTCGAAGTAGTCCCACAAGCCGTAGCGACGAAGCTTGAGCTCAGCGCCGCGCTCCAGATTGCCGGTCAGCAGGCCGAGCACGCGATCTTCACGCGCATGCATGCGCGCGAGGATCTCAGCCACGCCCGGCAAGACGCGCCCGTTCGTCTGCGGCAGCAATTCGCCGAGACCGACGAGGTAATCATCGAGGAACGCGGTCACGTTTTCGCCTGTCAGCGCGACGCGATACTTGGCGAGGATGCTGCGCGCAATGTGCGCATCGGTGCGGCCGGCCACCTCAATGTCATGCAGATCGTCTTCAACTCCGAAGCGCACCGCCACCACGCGCTTCAGCGACTTCATGCCGGCGCGTGCGCTGTCGATCAGCGTCGAGTCGATGTCCCAGAGGAGGAGGCGCTTCTCAGAGCTTGTCATGTCGAGCAAAGTCGAGACATCCCGTGGCGTGATCTTTCCGGTTTCGCAACGGGATTCCTCGACTCCGCTACGCTACGCTCGGAATGACAATGCCTTACCGCGGCCGCCTCGCGCCTTCACCGACTGGTTACCTGCATGTCGGCCACGCGATCACCTTCTGGCAGGCGCAGGAACGTGCTCGTGCCGCTGGCGGTGAGCTCGTTCTCCGCATCGAGGATCTGGATCCGCACCGTTGCCGCGCTGAGTTTCGCGAAGCCATGGCCGAGGACCTCCAGTGGTTCGGTATCTGTTGGGACGCAGGCCCGGATGTCGGTGGCCCGCATGCGCCTTACGTGCAGAGCGAACGCACGGCGAGATACCGCGCGGCTTGGGACGAACTCCGGGCGCGCGGCTTCATTTATCCCTGTCTCTGCTCACGGCGCGACGTCGTGACGGCTGCCGGCGCGCCGCACGGCGACACGGACGAGCCGGTTTACCCGAAGACGTGCCGTCCCGCCGCAGGAACGGTGAGCCCGGCGGAAGAACCAACCGGTGCGAACTGGCGGTTCCGTGTGCCGGATGGCGAGACGTTGGGCTTTATGGACGGGCGCCTAGGGGAGCAGACGGCGGTTGCCGGCCGCGACTTCGGCGACTTTGTGATCTGGCGACGGGATGACGTGCCGTCGTACCAGCTCGCGGTTGCGGTTGATGATGCAGCAATGCGCATCAGCGAAGTCGTGCGAGGCGCGGACCTTTTGATGTCGACGTTTCGCCAGCTGCTGATCTACCGCGCACTCTCGCTCGAGCCGCCCGCGTTCTACCACACAGCCCTGCTGACTGACGTGACCGGCCGGCGGCTGGCGAAGCGGGATGCAGCGCTCAGCCTCCGGGCTTTGCGCGCGACCGGCGTCACGCCCGACGATCTCCGCCGCCAACACCTGTAGCGCTGCTTGTGCAAGCGGGGCTTGGCCACTCGACCTGCACAGGCGTTTGATACAAACGCCTCTACACGTCGCTTATGGCATCGGCGCTCGCATCTGCGCCAGCGCGAGCATGCTGCCGATGAAGGCCAGCAGTGCGAGACCCGCGGCCGCGAACGCAGCCAAACGCACCGGGTCGTTCTCAGTGCGGCGCCGCGGGAAAGGGGAGGCATTCGCGAAATCCACAGGCCGTGCGCTGACTTCGGCCGGCCGGGCCTCCACCTCTTGCAACGCCGGGAGCGGCTGCGCCTGATCGGGCACCTCGCACTCGTAGCAGGCCTCCAGTTTACCGAACCGGATCCGGTCGCCGACGCGCAACGTCACGCTCGTGATGAGCTCGCCGTTGACGCGGGTGCCGTTCGTCGAGTCGAGGTCTGTGAGCTGGTAGTCCGCGCCGTTCTGCTCCAGCTGTGCGTGACGGCCGGACACTGAGGGGTCCTCCAGCTGCATCGTGTTCTCCGGTGCGCGCCCGATCGTGGTGATCGTCTCGGTCAGCTCGTGAGGGACGCCTCCGCTCGGGGTCGTGATTACCAATCGCGCCATCTTCGCTTCGTAGCAGAAGGTGGCGTACACAGCAACGCCGCGCATCGGGGCGTCGATTGACCGCAGTATGCCGCACCCCCATATTCAGCGCTCCATGTCCATCGAGCTGACACGCAATTTCTGCATCATTGCGCACATCGATCATGGCAAGACCACCTTGTCGGATCGGCTGCTCGACCGCACTGGCACGATTCACAAGCGCGACCAGCAGGATCAGCTGCTCGATTCGATGGACCTCGAGCGCGAGCGCGGCATCACGATCAAAGCGCACCCGGTCGCGATGAAGTACACCGCGAGGAATGGCCAGACTTACCGGCTGAACCTGTCCGACACCCCGGGCCACGTCGATTTCGCCTACGAGGTCTCGCGCTCACTCGCCGCGTGTGAAGGCGCGCTCCTCATCGTCGACGCAGCGCAGGGCGTCGAAGCGCAGACGGTCGCAAACGTGCACCTCGCTCATAAGCAAGGCCTCACGATCGTGCCGGTGATCAACAAGATCGATTTGCCGAACGCAGACATCCCGTCCGTGCACCGGCAGATCGAGGAGATCCTGCAAATCCCGGCAGAGGAAGCGATCGATTGCAGCGCGAAAATGGGCATCGGCATCGAGGATATCCTTGAAGCCGTCGTGCACCGCATCCCGCCGCCGAAACCGCCCGCGGACGACACGCTGCGCGCGCTCGTCTTCGACTCCGTGTTCGACGTTTACCGCGGCGTGATCGCGTACGTGCGTGTCTTCTCGGGCAGCATCCAGGCGGATCAACAGGTGCGGATGATGAACAACAACTCGCGCCACGAGGTGAAGGAAGTGGGCTTGTTTACGCCCAAGATGTTCGCGCAGCCGAAGCTCATGGCCGGCGATGTCGGCTACTTCATCGCTAACATTAAGACCACCGCCGATATCAAGATCGGCGACACGATCACAGACCTGAGAAATCCCGCGCTCGAGCCGCTGCCCGGATTCCAGGAAATCCATCCGATGGTGTTCAGCGGGATTTATCCGATCAACACCGCTGACTTCGAGCATCTGAAGACCGCGATCGGCAAGCTGCGCTTGAACGATGCGGCGTTTGTCTACCAACCGGAAAGCTCGGTCGCACTCGGCTTCGGCTTCCGCTGCGGATTCCTCGGCTTGCTGCACATGGAGATCATCCAGGAGCGGCTCCGGCGCGAGTACGACATGGACATCATCGCCACGTCGCCCAGTGTCGTTTACGAAATCCTGACCACGCGCGGTGAGACCATGCTGGTCGACAACCCGGCGCACCTGCCCGATCCGAGCATCATTGAGGAAATCCGCGAGCCAATCGTGAAGGCATACGTGCTTTGCCCTAACGAGAACATCGGCGACTTGCTCCAGCTCATCATGGAAAAGCGCGGCACGATGGATCACACCGAGACGCTCGATACGCGCCGCGTCATGCTGCATTGCGAGCTGCCGCTCAATGAAATCCTGGTCGACTTCAACGACAAGATTAAGAGCATCACGCGCGGCTACGGCTCGATGGATTACGAGCATTCCGGCTACCGCGCCGCCAAGCTGGTGAAGCTCGACCTGCTCGTGAACGGCGAGCCGGTCGACGCCTTCTCAACCATCGTGCACCGCGAACGCGCCGAATCACGCGGCCGGCAGCTCGCCGCAAAGCTGAAGGAAGTGATCCCGAGCCAGCTTTACCAGGTCGCGATCCAGGCCGCGATCGGCGGGAAGATCATCGCCCGCGAGAGCGTCTCGGCGTTGCGCAAGGACGTCACCGCGAAGTGCTACGGCGGCGACATTAGCCGGAAGCGCAAGCTGCTCGAGAAGCAAAAAGAAGGTAAGAAGCGGATGAAGAGCATCGGCAAGATCAACATCCCGCAGGAAGCCTTCATTCAGGTCCTGAGGACGCAGTAGGACTGAGCGGGTTTTTTGGCGGCATGCTGCCGTTCGTGAATCAGGCGTTGAGCTTTAGCTCCGAGTCAGGATACACTTCGCGGTCATGGAGCGACGGATGTGGCTGGTGCTCGCCGCCGCCTGCTTTCTCGTAGCTCCGCTCGCTTTCGCAATCGGCCGAATCGGCGCACCACGGCCACCTGACCGAAGCATAGAGCACGCGCTCCGCAGCAGCGAAGTGCGCGCACCGGAAACGCGGGGAGCGGCGGCCGGGCCTGACGACTTTGCGAATATCAGAATCGAGAACCTTTGCGATGTCGGCTTCGATCAAGCTTATCAACTGCTACGGTCCGCACCTCGGGAAGCACTAACGACCTGGAGCAGGCGACTGGAAGCGCTGCCCGCCGGAGCGCGCAGGACAGCGGCCGTGAAAACGTTTTTCAAGACGCTTGCGCAGATTGACGCCAGGACAGCCGTCGATCTGGCGTTGGCTCTCGACCGCCATGACCCGCGCTGGGCGGCGATCGGGTCGGTGAGCAATGCCGTGCCCGTCGCAGAACTCCCGGAAGTGGCGCGGATGTTTACCGCGCTCAATGAGAAGGTGTCGGTGAATGACTTGATCGGGACTTGGAGCCGGAGTGACCCGGCAGCAGCAGCTGAGTTCCTCGCTGCTTATCCCGGAGACGTCGAAAACGAGGACGTCGCCAGCCTGATGATGAACTGGGCCGCGCTCGATCCAGCGGCGGCGGCCAACTGGTTGGCGCACGCTGAACCGAAACGCCGCGTCCCTGAAACTTACGCGAGCTTCTACGCTGGCTGGGTTGAACATGATCGCGCGGCTGCCTTCGCCGATCTCGCAGCGCGCGCCGGTGACGAGACGTTTCTGAAGGCGATCGAAACGGTCGCGCAAAATCTGTTCACCGAATCGCCGGATGCGGCGCGCGCTTTCATCCTTGCTCTGCCTGCGGGCGCCGGGCGGCGAGCCGCCGCGGGGCAAATCACCGGCTATTTCAGCCGGGTTTATCTGGGTTCCGACCCTCTGAAACTCAAAGCGGATGAAGTCAGCAAATGGCTGCTGACACTGCCGGACGACGTCTGGCACGAGGAGATTGGTCAGGTCATCAGTCGCTGGAGACGCGACGACGGAGCAGCCGTGGAGGCGTGGCTCGCGCAGACACCCTTCGCCGTGCGCGATCGCGTGCTCGCGAGTTACTGTCGCGCGTTCGATTGGGATGAACCCAGCACCGGCTTCGGAGCAGGCTTTGCAATCAGCGACCCTCATCTGCGCCGCGAGACTTTCCGTCGGATCTTCGCCGACATGACGGAAGAAGCGCGAGAGGCATTGCTGGAGAAGATCGAGTTATCGCCCGCGCACGCGCGCGAGATCACGAGCGTGTTGGAGCGCCTATGATGCCGCATCGACGCGTCTTCCTCACGACACTCGTTTCGGTCGCAGCGGTATCGTTTGCCGCTGGGCGCCTGCTCCCGAAGCGAGAGGTCGCGACACCCGTGTTGCCCGGAGCGCCTGAGGCGCAGCGGCACACGCCGGAATCACTACCGCCCTCTGATCTCGGCATTCAGATCGCAGACATCGCTGCGCTCCCGTTCGACCAGACGTACGCTTCCTTCAAGTCAACCTCGCCCGAAACGCTCCGCTCCTACTGCAAACAGCTGCAGGACATTCCGGTGCGGCCGAAGCGGCAGGCTGCCCTCGCGGCATTTTTTAAGGCACTCATCCACGTTGATCCCGGCCTGGCGAAGGATCTCATCCTGCAATTGAACAAAGCAGACCGGTGGACGGCGCTGTTCGCGATCCGGGACACAGCACCGCCACGTTCCATGCAGGCCGTCGCCGAGGTGCTGCTGACTTACGATCGCGCGGATATCTCGAGCTGTAGCTGGGATATGCTCGCGGATACCCTGGACGAGTGGGGCCACAGTGATCCGCTCGCACTAAAGCAGTTTCTCGAAAACCGTGGAGATCAGGACGTCGAGCGGTATTACGGCGAACTGGTCCGGAATTGGGCGGCGTACGATCCCGAGGCGGCACAGGAATGGATGAACGACTTGATCGCCAGACGTCCACCGTCGCCCGAGCTGGAGAACGGAGGCAGCGAGCTCTTTGAGGAGCACGCCTGGAGGTCGTCCGTCGAGGAGATGCTCACGGCATGGGTGCGAGGGTTTTTAGAGCACGACGCAGATGCAGCCATGCAGTATGTGCTGGTCAACGTCGCTACGCCGCAGGTCTCGAACGCACTGGTCTCCTTCGCCGGCGAGCTGTTCGCGATGTCGCCGGATCGCGCGCGTGATTTCATTCACCGCTTGCCGGAAGAGCAGCGGCCGCGGGCGATCGACGGTGTCGCCGAGAAGGCGAATGCGTTCGTGCGGTCGAACGCGCGCGACAACAGCACCTCGCCCAGGTTCGTCGCTGAATGGATGCTGCAATTTCCCGCCGATGTCTGGGAGGGCAGCATCTCGAATGTTCTTCACCAGTGGAAGGCGGCGGACGCCGGCGAACTCTTGTCCTGGATGGGCGACTTGACCGCCGAGACGCGCGAAGCCGTGGTCCGTCGCTTCCCCACCTACGTGTTGCGCGAGACCGCGGAGCGAGACTTCGCATCGATCATGCAAGCTCGCGATGCCGGGCTGCGCGACGTGCTGCTTGAGAAGCTGATGCGCGGTGCGAGCGACGCGCGTGAAGCGATGATCGATGTGCTTGGCCGATCGGTTCTGCCGGCCGCGGAGCAGGCGCGTCTCGCGGCCATGATTCCGATGCCGAGCGAGGTGATGAGTGTCGCGGTAGACGACGGCTCGGAGTAGCGGCCGGCTGGGCGGAGGAGCATGCGCGCGGTGGGAGGAAGCGACCGCGCACTCCGGACCTCACTGCTGAGGAATCAATTTTGCATCTGGCGCCATTCGGCTAGCGTTCGCGGCAATGTTCACGCCGCGCTACGTAAAGCACAGCAAGCTTCTCCTTCGGCACGCGCAGAAGTATCTCCGTTACAAGAAGGATGTGCTCAGTGAGGCCGATCATGCCGACATCACGGCCGGCATCACGTCGCTCGGCACTGCCCTGCGCGCGAAAGACGGCGACAAGATCAAGTCGGAAGCGGAGTCGCTCGACGGGAAGCTGCATAAGCTGACGCCAGTCACCTGGCAAGCGCACTGGCGGGAGAACTGCGAGGTCATCCTCGTCGCGATCATCTTCGCGATCGGCATACGCTCTTATTTCCTCCAGCCCTTCAAGATTCCGACCGGCTCGATGCAGCCGACGCTGAACGGCATCATCGGCCACCCGATGACGGATCCGTCGCCGAACATCGTGCGGCAGGTCGCCGAATTCTTCATCCTCGGACGCAACTACATCAACGTGGTCTCGAAGGAAGACGACCGCGTGGAGCAGGTCGTGCCGCAGAAGTTCGGGTTCTTCTTCATGTTCTCGCGCGTGATCTGCCAGAAGCAGAAGTTCCTCGTCTACGCGCCACCGGAGACGTTGAAGCAGGATTTCCGCGTCGTTCCAGGCGCGGCCTACCGGCGCGGGGATGTCATCGCGCGCGGCGCAGTCGACACGGGCGATCAGGTGTTCGTCGATAAGTTCAGCTACAACTTCGTGAAGCCGAGCCGCGGCGACGTCTTCGTCTTCCGCACCGACGAGATCCTCGGCATTCCCGGCGATCCGATCACCGGAGCGCCCTTCTACATCAAGAGGCTGACCGGCGTTCCTGGCGATGCGATGCGGATTGATCCGCCGCACCTCCTGATCAACGGGCAGCGGCCGGAGGGCTTGGGGTTCGACAACGTGATGTCATTGAAAGACGGCTATCGCGGATACGCCAACGGTCGCGATTACCTTGGCGATCCCGGCAAGACCTTCACGGTGCCGGGCGGGCAGTACTTCGCGATGGGCGACAACAGCTACAACAGCTACGACAGCCGCTGGTGGGGACCGGTGCCGGAGGAGAATGTGGTTGGGCGTGGTCTGATCGTTTACTGGCCGTTTAACCGGCACTGGGGTTTGATTCGTTAGGCAATCTGATTCACCGCAGAGGCGCAGAGATCGCCGAGAAGAAGTAGATTGAGCTCCGCGTTCTCAGCGCCTCCGCGGTTAAACTTCCGGTTCATCGATGTTTGACGCCGTCCCTCGCTTCGTTCCGTTTGTCGGCCTCGTCGTCGGCTACGCGCTGGTGATGCTGTTCAACCCGATCCATCTCGCCCTGCGGGATGGGCTCCGGTGCATCATGCGTTTCAAGCGCATATGGCTCACGTTCGCGCTCCTCGGCTTCGCCTACTCGGTCTTCCAGTTTACGACCTTCACGCCCGTTCGTGCATCCGAGCTCGATCCGGCTGAACTCGCCACTGTCCGCACCTGGAACTGGCCGCGCCTCGCCGACGTCTGGCGCGATACGCTTCTGCCGACACTGGAAAGCCTGGCTGGGATTTTCGACGCGGCGACAACGACGTATCCGCTATCGGTCGTCGCCGCGATCCTGCTGCTGTGCAACTGGCGCGGATTGCATGGCGCGTTGCTGAAGGCTTTACAGAAGCGCTTCCGGCTCTGGGGTTATCTCATCTACGTCGTGGTGGTGTTGAGCGCGCTGGCGTCGCTCTTCAAGCCAATCATTTTCTGGCGGCTGCCCACGTGGAGCAACGTCCTGCCGCAAGCCGGCCTCCTGCAGATCTCGGCGTCGGTCGACACGGTGGCGTTCATCTTCGAATACCTCTTCGGCGTCTACATTCAGGTCTACCTGATCACCGTCTGCCTGGCGTGGATCAAAGGGCTGAGCTTCACCGAAGAAGCACTCTTCCAATTCGCGGTGCGCCGCTTCAGCTACGTGCTGAAATGGGCCGGCATTGTCGTGCTCGTGAGCACCGCCATCGTGCGGCTGCCCTTGCTGCTGGCCTACTTCATTAACGTGCCGGACGTGCTCGATTACCTGCCGCTGGAGCGGATCGTGATGAGCGGGCTGATCATCTTGTTCTGCTCTGTGCAAATCTCGCTCGTGCTGCACAACGAAAGCCTGCGCAAAGCCATTCAGGCGCATCGTCTCTTCATCCAGCGGAACGCGGTGCGCTTCGGCTGGTTCGTCTTGATCTGCGCGCTGCACTTCTTCTTCCTCACCGCGTGTGACGCGATCGTGCGCAGCGCGATCGCCGATCGGCCCGCCGGTGTCATCGTCTGGAAAACCATCTACGTGCTGGCGCGCGGCCTCATCACAGGCTGGCTCCTCGCATCGTGGGTTTGCCTGTTCCGGCAATGCGAGACCGGCCGGGTCAACCAGGAGAGCTGGATCAAGTACTGACAGGCGGCTGAATGGGGAACGCCGACGCGCAACAGATCACACGCGAGAGCAAGTCGAACCTTGCGCTTGCCTTTGTCTCGTTAGGCGCGGAGCAACGCCGCGACATCACCACCTTCTATGCCTTTTGTCGGCTGGTCGATGATATCGCCGATTCACCGGAACTGAGCATCGCGCAGAAAGCTGAGCGTTTAACGGGCTGGCGCCGTGCACTCAGCGCAGAGCAGTCTGGAGAGCCGCCGCTGGCCGATCCCGTGCGCCAGGTGGTCGCCAAGTACCGCCTCACGCCCGAGATGCTCGAGGAAATCATCGCCGGTGTGGAGATGGATCTCAGCATCTCGCGATACGCAACGTTCGAGGACCTCCGACTCTACTGCTATCGCGTCGCAAGTGCGGTCGGCTTGGTTAGCATTGAGATCTTCGGTTATCGCAATCCGCAGTGCCGCGACTACGCCATCGCGCTCGGGCTCGCACTGCAGACGACGAACATCATCCGCGACGTCGGCAAAGACCTGCGCGTCGACCGTGTCTACCTGCCGCAGGAGGAGTTGGAGCAGTTCGGCTATTCGGAGGCGGACCTTTTCGCGCACACGCACGACGATCGCTTCGTCGCCTTGATGGAACATCAGGCGCAGCGTTCACATGCGTTTTACACGAAGGCTGCAGCGCTCCTGCCGCGGGAAGATCGGCGCGCCATGGTCGCGGCCGAGATTATGGCAGCTGTGTATCGCGATCTGCTGCGGCGCATCCAGCGCGACCGCTTCCGCGTATTCGAGAAGGAGTATCGGCTCAACCGTTTGCAGAAGGCGCTGCACGTCGGCGCGCAACTGCTGCGGTGCCGATGAGTTGAATAGGCGGGCGGCAGGTGCCGTCCACTGCTGGCGATGTTGAGTGGCGACCGGGCCGCTTCCGGTGCGGGGGCCGATTCAGCTTCGACAGGACCAAAACCAAACTATGAAGATGAAATCTTTTGCAGCTGTGGCTGTGGCGGCCTTGGGCGCCCTGGCCTTGAACTCGTGTGAAACTGCGACTGGCACTGGCGCGCTCGTTGGCGCGGGCGCAGGCGCGTTGATCGCCGGCGGTGGACCTCATGGCCACCATGGCCGGCACCATTCCCGCGGCGATACCATTGCTGGCGCGGCGATTGGCGCCGGTGTCGGTGCCTTGGTTGGCGCAGCGATCGACGCAGACCGCGCTCGTGAATACGGCCCCGAGCCGTCGGGCGGCTACCCATATGCGCGCCGCGCAGGCCGTGGCTTCGTCTACAGCCCTTATCCGCCTAATCGCCTCGTCGACGTCAGTGGTGTGCCGCGCGGTGCACTCGTGCGCGACCCGTCGACGGGCGGCATCTTCCGTCGGCCCTAAGCGCGTTTAGCGGAAATCGAGAAACTCACAGCGGGTTGGTTCGGCAGCAGCCGGATCAACCCGCTTTCTTTTGCAGCGCGTCGACGAGTCGCTGCGCTTCCTCCGTCATCTTCACCAGCTCCGGCCAGGGACGATGATGCCCTTCGCCCGGCAGCTTGCGGGTGGCGTCGAAACCCGTGTGCGAGCCGATATTCTGCGCACTCGGGGCGTGGTCTAACGAGTCGCTGGGCTTACGGATGATCGTGCTATCACGCTCCGGATCGGTATTCGCGCAGAGGCGGAAGAGCACCTCGCTCGTGTTGTGCACATCGCAGTCTTCATCCACGCCGACGATGTATTTGCTGAACATCATGTGTCCCATGCCCCACAGGCCGTGCATGATCTTGAACGCTTGATACGGGTACTGCTTGCGATGCTGACGAACACCAGGTTGTGGAACACGCCTTCGCCCGGCAGTTCCATATCCACCAGCTCCGGGAAGTTCATCTTAAACACCGGCAGGAAGACGCGGACGGTTGCGTCGCCGATGTAGAAACCCTCCATCGGTGGGATGCCGCCGATCGTGGCGGGATAGACGGCGTCGCGCGGGTGGGTAATCGCGGTCAGATGGAACACCGGGTAGTCCTCAACGGCAGTGTAGAACCGAGTGTGATCGCCGAACGGACCTTCCGCTCGCTGCTCGCCGGGCTGCACGTAGCCCTCGAGCACGAAGTCGACATCAGCCGGAACCTCCAGGTCGATCGTCTTGCACTTCAGCAACTCGACAGACTTCTTGCGGATGAACTCGGCGAAGAGAATCTCATCCAGCCCGTCAGGCAGCGGCGCGGTCGCTGCAAAGGTGTAAGCCGGATCGCCGCCGAGACAGACCGCTACCGACATCCGCTCGCCGCGTTCGGAATACACGCGTCCATGTCGCGCCGACCTTGTGCACCTGCCAGTGCATGCCCGTCGTGCGTCCGTCGTAAACCTGCATCCGGTACATGCCGAGATTGCGTTCGCCGGATTCGGGACTGCGCGTATGGACGTTCGGCAGGGTGATGAATCGAATGCGATCGTGCGGCCAGCACTTCAGGATCGGCAGATCGCCTAACCACATCGCGGGGACGCCCCTGCCGAACTCATGCACCACTTCCTGGCACGGCCCGCTGCGCACGTGCTTGGGCTTAGCGTGCAGCAGACTCAGGCCCTGCTTCAGCATCGACCATCCTTTGCGCACACTGCTTGGAGGCTTCGCTTTGAGGATGAGCTGAATCTCGTGCGCGAGGTCCTCGATGTTGTCGAGCTTAAGCGCCAGGGCCACGCGCCGCGTCGACCCGATCGTGTGATCGCGACCCGGAACTTCGATTCGCGGCCGTCGACGACGGGTCGCTCAAAGAGCAACGCCTTGCCGCCGCCCGGTGACTTCATCTGGCGGTTTGCCCACTCCGCGATCAGCAGGTCGGCATCGCCCGGCGCGGAGATCCGGTGCAGTTCGCCAGCGTTGTCGAGGGCGTCGACAAACTGGCCGAAGGATCAATAAGCCATCTAAGCGCCGCCGCGCAGGGCGGTGTAGATCCCGCTAAAACACCCGTGGCGCGGGCAGGAACTGGAACGCGATCACGCGGCCGTTTTGAAACGAGACGGTGCGGTCCGGGTAGCTGATCACCGATGTGCGGCGATAGAACCACGGATCGTAGAACGGATCGTAGTAGACGTGACGGTGCAGCCGCCCTGAGCGATGCCGATGCAGGAATGAGCCGCCGTAGCCGCCAAAGCGACCGTAGCCGCCAAAGCCGCCGTAGCCGAACCCGCCATAGCCGTATGCAAATGGCGGTGGGTAGTAGTCGCCAGCTGTCGTGTTGAAGTAAATCCAAGTCTCTGTGGATGACCCGCGATGCCGGCCGGGGCCGCGCTGGTTCGGTGCGCCCCATGCGATATAGACCGCGTCCTGCGACATGCCTTCGCGAATCTCTCCGCGCTGGACGAGGTCCTTGTCGCGCGCCGACAGCGCATTGTAAGCAGCGGGCCGCTGCGCGATGCGATCCTGCGTAGTCTCGCAGCTGCCGAGCAGCAGCGCGCCCAGCACAGTGAGCGCGATCAGCGCCCTGGAAGAAAATAGACGCTTCATGTGTGAAAATTATGGCGATGAAGCCGAGGTGCGTCAACTGAACCGCCTGTCATCCCGACCGAAGTGGAGGAATCCCGTCGCCCAAACCTCGCGCACAGCCCCGGGATACCTGGGCTTCGCTTGACGTGACGTAGTGAGCGTCTTGCTTCAGGTGCGCCGCGCCGGTAACATTCGCCGCAATGGAGGATCGCTACGGGCATCGCATTTCGTACCTGCGCGTATCGATCACGGACCGGTGCAACGAGCGCTGCACCTACTGCATGCCGCGCGAGCTGCAGGAATGGCTTCCGCGCGAGGGCATCCTGAGCTTTGAGGAAACGCTGCGCCTCGTGCGCATCGCGGCGCGACTGGGCGTGCGCAAGGTGCGCGTGACGGGTGGCGAACCGCTAACGCGGCGTGATGTCGTCCCATTTATCGCGGAGCTGGCGGCGCTTCCAGGCATCGAAGATGTCGGCCTTTCCACGAACGGCACCTTGCTCACGCGGGAAGTTTCACCAGGCGTGCCGATCGCCCAGGCGTTGCGCAGAGCCGGCGTGCGGACGGTGAACGTCTCGCTCGATACGCTTGATCGCGAAGATTACCGCGCGACCACTGGGCGCGATTTGTTGCCGGAAGCGCTGGCCGGCCTGCAAAGTCTCGTCGCCGCAGGTTTCGAGCTGATCAAGATCAACTGCGTGCTGATGCGCGGCCGCAACGAGGAGCAGCTCGTGCCGCTCGTTGAATACGCAGCCGAGCACAATCTGCTGCTGCGTTTCATCGAGCTCATGCCAGTCAGCACGAGCGAAGTGCTGAGCGAGGAGAATTTCCTGCCGATCCTGACCGCGCGGCGCCTGCTCGAATCGCGCTACGGAGCGCTCATGCCGGAGCCGCAATTCCGGACGAACGGACCGGCCAGCTACTATCAGATTCCTGGCCGCGATCAGCGCATCGGGTTTATCGGCGCGATGACGAACCTGCACTTCTGCGAGAGCTGCAACAAGCTGCGGCTCACCTGCGACGGCAAGCTGCGCCCGTGCCTTGGGAGCTATCTCGAATTCGACATCATGAAAGAGATGCGCGCCGGCGCGTCGGATGCCGAGCTCGAGCGCTTCTTCCTCAACGTGGTGGATCGCAAGCCGGAGCAGCACGACTTCCGCGACAGTTATGTGCCGGGCCGCAAGATGGTGGCCATCGGCGGCTAACCGATGGAAGGGCTGACGCACATCGCGGAGGACGGCTCCGCGCGGATGGTCGATGTGTCGGCGAAGCCGGTGAGCGCGCGTGAAGCAGTGGCTGCCGGTCGCATCGTGCTGAAGCCGGAGACAATCGAGCTTATCTCGGCGAACCGAATCGCGAAGGGAAACGTCTTTGCGACTGCCCGCATTGCCGGCGTGCAGGCGGCGAAGCAAACGCCGCAACTCATCCCGCTCTGTCACGGCTTGAATCTCAGCCACGCGGATGTCGACATCGCTGCTGCCGATGGAGGCGTGGAAGTGAGATGCACCGCACGCACGACCGCGCAGACAGGCGTCGAGATGGAGGCGCTCACAGGCGTGTCCGTCGCGCTGCTGACGATCTACGACATGTGCAAAGCCGTGGACAAGGAGATGCAGATCACCGACGTGCGGCTGCTCTCGAAGACGAAGCGCGATGTTTGATCCTGCGCATGGTTCGCGGTCATCCCGAATCGCGGAGACGATGAGGGATCTCGCGCCGGGTGGTTGGTCAACGCATTGGTCTGCCTTCGCCTCGTCAGCCTGCGTGAGGTCCTTCGGCGCGCTTCGCCTGCCTCAGGATGACCGCGTCGGCGGTAGGCGGTAACACAGGTGTTATGCAGATTACCGTCGGCATCATCACCATTTCCGACCGCGCCTCCGCCGGAGAGTACGAGGACCTTGGCGGGCCAGTGCTCAAGACCGCAGCCGAAAAAGCCGGCTGGCGTGTGCAGGCCGAGGCTTTGATTCCTGATGAGCTGCCGCGAATCCAGGAGACGATCCGCGCGCTTTCGGCTCAGGGTTGCGGCTTGATCCTAACGACAGGCGGCACCGGGATCGCGCAGCGCGACGTGACCCCGGAAGCGATTCGCGCGATCATGCGCGTGGAGCTTCCAGGCTTCGGCGAAGCGATGCGCATGGAATCGCTGAAGATCACGCCGAACGCGATCCTCTCCCGCAGCCTCGCTGCGGTGGTCGATCGGTCACTCGTCGTTGCGTTACCCGGAAAGCCCAGTGGCGCCGTCGAATGTCTCGGCTTCGTGGCCGGCGCGATCCCGCACGCTGTGGCCCTCGCGCAGCGTGTGCCGACTTCCTGCTAGCTACATCGTCACCACCGTCAGCTCCGGGCGGCAGTTAAAGCGCACCGGCAGGTGGTAGGTGCCAATCCCCACGTTCACGTAGAGCGGGCCGCCGACACTTTCGAAATAGCCCATGTCGTAGCGCCCGACGCCGTAGGGCAGCTTAAGCGCACCGTAGAACGGCAGCCGCACCTGACCGCCATGCGAATGGCCTGAGAGGATCAGGTCGAAGCGCGGGCCTTTCAGATGATCGGCCATCTCCGGGTAGTGCAGCAACAGGATGCGGCGTCCGGCTTGTGCGGGCTTGAGCGCGTGAATGCCTTTCTTCGCCATGCCGACGATCTCGAGATCGCGGGGGGCAACGACCACGCTGCGGTCGACCAGCCAACCGCCGCCGGTGGATGCAAAGGCCTCTTCGTAATCGGCGAACTCCGCGCCGCACCAGTAGTCGTGATTCCCGGGAGAGCCGTAGACCGGCGCCTCCATTTGCCTAACGAACGCGAGCGCCGCGGATGCGAAGCGCTTGTCCTCCACCAGATCGCCCGTGAAGCAGACAAACTCCGGCTTCAGCGCGTTGATCGTCTGCACCACTTCCGCGGCGTAATCGTCGTCGCCTTTGTAGTGAAAATCCGTGAAGTGGATGAACCGAAGCTGTCCCGGTGTGAGGATCAGATTGGTGACACGCAGCCGTTCGGGCTCGATAACAGCCGCATCAACTCCGATGGCTCCCGAGGCGGCGAGCACGCCGAGCCTGATGAAGTTGCGTCTCGTCATCCTGCTCATGTCGGTAGCTCTCGGAGCAGAACGCGTTCTCGCCTCCGGCTACTCCGGCCAGATCAACAACCGCATCGTCCGCATCCCGCTCTCGGTAAGCTGTGCATTCTCGCCTGAGCCGCCGATGGCACCGCGCGTCTGCTCGGAATAGGAGCCCCCGCTTTTCTTCACGTATGAGAGCGTCGGCCCTGAGACCGCGCTGTCTGCTGCCCGGACCTCCAGCGGGACACCCGAGCGGTTGAAGGACACTTCCCATGCCGGCACCACCGGACCGGCGGCGCGCTTCATCAGCCAGGGATAGCGGTTCGGCAGGTCGAAGCTCTGCGAGGCTGGCAGCGTGACGCGGTAGAACGTCTCCTCCTCACCGAGAAACTGCGGCACGGTGAGGGACGGTCGTTTCCGCTGCGCCTGGTAGAATCCTGCGATGTCGATGCCGCTGAGATTTGTGCCGTTGTAGATGCCGTGCCGGTTCGGATCGGATTTAATGAAGTGGTCGTACCACGATTCAAACCGCCGGCTGAGCAGAAGATTTAGCTCGAGGTGCACGTGCGCGCGCTCACGATCGATCCCATCGCCGGTGTAGCCGAGCCTTCCGAGACGGGCACCGCGCTCCACCTTGCTGCCGGTCTGCACGTCGACGGAGGCAAGGTGCGCGTAGAGGCTGTAGTAGCTGGCATTGTCCCAGCGATGCTCCACGACCACGTAGTTGCCATAGCTGGAAGCGCCTGGGGAGCGGTTCGCATGCACGACGGTGCCGCCGGCGATCGCGCGCACGTCGTCGAGCGGCTCACCGGACGCGTCGCGCCGCACTGGGCGGATGTCGATTCCTTCGTGGAAGCGCGTGTAGCGCAAGCCGTTCGACGTCTCGACCGGATTCCGCACGAATCCATAGCGCCCGCCCTCCCATGGCTTGGACTTCACGCCTTTGAAGTCGCGGATGATGTATTGGTAGAACTCCGGTCCGCCGCCGCGAAAGAGCGCATCGTTGTCGGTGGGCAGCGCGAGGTTCAATGCGTCGGAGCGATCCTGCGCGCTCGCGTCAGCGACGGCAAGGATCGTGGCGCCGAGCAACAGCGGCAGCAAAGACTTGACCTTTTTCACGCGTCCGGCTGAAATCGCCGGCCAGCACCCCTCCACTCCGAACAAATTCACCATGTCTTCACGCATCATCGCACTCTCACTCGTTTTCGGTTTTGTCGCTTCCCCGCTCTTCGCCGGTCCGCAGCGCTGCGGCACACGCGTACCGACAGACGACGAGACCGCTGTGATCGAGCAGCAACTTCAGGCCAAAGGGCGCAAGCCGACCAGCACGATCGCCATCCCGACTTACGTCCACGTGATCAGTGCAGGTGCCGGATTCGAAAATGGTGATGTGCCGGAGAGCATGATTCGCGCGCAGATGTCGGTCCTGAACAATGCGTTTGCCGGCTACACTGGCGGCCCGGCGACCGGCTTCTCGTTCAATCTCGTCGGCATCACGAGAACGGTAAACGCTCGCTGGCACAACATGCTGATTCAGAGCCGCGAAGAGCGCGAAGCGAAGGCGGCGCTCCGGCAGGGCGGCGGCGATACGCTCAACATCTATCTAACCGCGGGCGGCGGATATCTGGGATGGGCAACGTTCCCCTCCAGCTACGCGTCACAGCCGAAGCAGGACGGCATCGTGGTTGATTTCCGCTCGCTGCCGCATGGGCCGTACGCCGAGTACAGCGAAGGCGACACCGCCACGCACGAGGTCGGCCATTGGCTGAGCCTCTATCATACCTTCCAGGGCGGCTGCACGCCGAACAACGATTACGTCTCCGACACGCCAGCCGAAGCACGGCCAGCGTTTGGCTGCCCGTCGAGCCGCGACACCTGCACGCGCGCCAGTTATCCCGGCATCGATCCGGTCGAGAACTTCATGGATTACACCGACGACGCTTGCATGTACCTCTTCTCGAGCGGCCAGGTCTCGCGCATGAAGACCGCCTGGACGGCGTTCCGGCAGTAGCGGCGGAATCGGGCGCAGGTGATCTAGCGATCTCCAGCAGGCTTTCGGCCGGCCTTTGGCGCCCAGTCCTTCTTCATCAGCTCGACATCCTGCGGTGTCAGCCCGGCGGCAATGTAGAGCTTGCCGTCTGATACCCGCCGATCGATCTGCAGCTCGTCCACAAACCGCCCGTTGACGAAGACGAACAGCGACGAGCCTCTGCGCTCCACGCTGAGCGTATCGAGCGCGAGCTTGCCGTGGTCGTTCAGCTGGAACAGGACACCGTAGGTGCCGTTCGCCGCGGGGTAGGCTCGGAACCCCACCACATCGAGCTCGGAAATGGTCGGGACTTTGGCAATAGTCACCTGCCGTCCTGTGGTTGGAGAGCGAAGCTGCGACGAGAAAACCGGGCCGTCATTCGCGTTCGCTTCCACGTGCGCGCGCAAGGTGCAGCGCGGCTTCCGCGCCTCGGCGAAGCCGCCGCTCAGCAGCAGGAGCAGAATGCACGCGGCGATGGCCCTCATCGGGCGATTGATAAAGGGTTTGACAGTATTTGCAAACGTCTGGTGATTACCCGCTCATGAGACGCACCATGGCGCTGTGGTTGCTCCTTTTTGCGATGAGCGCCAGCGTTCATGGCCAGCAGGCCGCTGCCCAATTGCCGCCGCCGGTCACGGCCGTCGAGCCGGCGCCGACACCGGAGAAGCGGAGCTGGTTGAGCCGGCTCAATCCCTTTGGCCGCGCGGAAAAACTCCCCGAATACAAGGACGCGCGGCTCCGGGGACTCGTGCTGACGCTCGAGCTCTCACCGCAGCCGATCAGACTCTCGGAGTTGCGGCAGATGGACGTGCGCGTGCGGCTGACGAACAAGGGGCGCCGGCCGGTGACGCTCGATTTTCCAAACGCCCAGCGTATCGAGATTTACCTCAAAAACTCGGCGGAGAAGATCGTGGAGACGTGGTCGGACAATCACGCGTTTGCCGACGCGCTCGGTAGCGTCCTGATCAATCCGCAGGAGTCGCTCGAGTATGCGGAGACGATCGCCACGCGCGAGCTGACGCCGAACAAGGTGTTCATCGCCGAGGCGTTCTTTCCGGAATATCCCGAGCTGCGCATCCGGCAGAAGTTCCTGACCGCGCAGTAAGCGCCGCCGCGCGTGCCGCTCTTCTCCGACTATCACACCCATCCGCAGGGGCATCGGCTTCAGCCCTACACGATCGCCCTTCTGCAGCCGTGGGTCGACAGCGCGCGCGCCCGCGGCTTGGGCGACATCGCCTTCACGGATCACGACCGATATCATGACGGTATCGATTTCGACGTGATCGACCGCCTGCGGGAGGCGAATCCGGACATTCACATTCGTGCCGGCATCGAGCTCGATAATGACCCCGTGCATTCGCCCGCGAGTCGCCGGTGGATTGAGCAGCATTGGGACCGGCTCGACTTCGTGCTCGGCTCGGTGCACTTCCTCGATCGCGCGGACCAGATGTTCGACAGCGTGCCGGCGGGCGCGGAGCAATTTGCCGGGCGCGAGATTGACCGCGTGTATGAGGATTACTTTCGGCGCGTGCGCGATATGACGGCGAGCGGGCTGGTCGATTGTCTGGCGCATATCGATCTGATCAAGATCCACGGACATCGGCCGACGTCTGACGTGCGGGCGCTGGCCAGCGGCACGTTCGACTTCATCGCTGCGCGCGGGCTCGCGATTGAGCTTTCGACCGCTGGGTGGCGGAAGCCGGTGGACGAGCTCTACCCGTCCGACAGCCTCATCGAGCTGGCGATCGCGAAGGGCATTCCGTTTACTACCGCCTCTGATGCGCACTCACACGTGCAGCTCGGTGAAAACTACGAGCGGCTCGGTAACACGATCACCCGTTTCGAAATCGGCCACGTCTGCACGTTCGAGCGACATCAGAAGCAGTCGCGCCTGCTATGAGCGCGGCGCCACCAGCGCGGTCGTCCCGAGCCGCGAAGACGGCGAGGGACCTCACGCAATCTCGCTGGCAATGCGTTCGGCGATCGCTGCTACGTAGCGATGACGTCCGGCACTCCGAGCGCAACGCGAGTGCGTGAGGTCCTTCGAGCGCCACCAAAAACAACCGCGCTCGCTATAAGCGAATAACCGCCCCACGCCGTCATCCCGAGCCGCGAAGACGGTGAGGGACCTCACGCAATCTCACTGGCAATGCATATCCGGATCACCGCTACGTAGCGACGACGGTCGGTTGCTCTAAGCGCAACGCGAGTGCGTGAGGTCCTTCGGCGCGCTTCGCCGCCTCAGGATGACCACGGTATTTGGCGGCGCGATCGATTAGGTCAGACCTACAGGCCCAATCCAGCCGCACCCAATCCGCCTGTGATCTTCGTCATCTCGGACTGCGCGAGATCCTTGCCTTGCGCGATCGCCTGCTGGATCCCGCTGAGCACCGCTTCCTCCAGAAATTCGACGTCCTCCGGATCGACGATCTGCTTGTCGATCTTGAGCGAAATGACATCGCCCGCGCCGTTCGCGACGACGGTTACTTTCCCGCCCGCGGCAGAGACCTCGACAGTTTTGTCCTCCAGCTCAGCCTGCGTCTTCGCCATCTGCTCCTGCATCTTCTGAGCCTGCTTCATCAACTTGTTCAGATTCATAATTCGATCACTCCGTCACGGGTTTGATTTCGCCTTTGAAAATTTCGAGCGCCTCGCGGATCAGCGGGTCGTCCTTGAAAGCGGTAGCTGATTCCGGTGGCTTTCGCACCGCAGCACCGTTCCCGGCGGCAGCTGGTTCGGGTGCCGGCGGCTCGACCAGCAGCCCTTCCTTTAAGCTGAACTTGAGATCCCATTCGCGGCCGCTGATCTCTTTCAGAACGGATTGGAGGAAGTCGCGATTGCGCGGCATCGCGATCGATTCCATCGCGGTCTTCTGCTCCGGCGGGAAGCCCAAGTGGAAGGAGCGGCCTTCAATTCCCAGTGCTTTCGCCGACTCGATCCAGCCTTTGATCAGCGGTCGCCGCGTGCGGATTTGGTCGACTGCTTTCGTCCATAGCGTCTCAGCATCGAGCGAAGGTTCTGGCTCGGGTGGAGCAGGCGGCGGCGCGGGTGTTTCTTCCGCGACCGGTGGTTGGGGCTGCGGTTTAGCTGCTGCCTGTTCAACCTTTGCGGGCGCGGCAGGTCGCGTGACGCTGATCGGCTTCGGCGGTTCGACCGGCGCACGGCGCGGCTTCGGTGCCGGTTGCTTCGTCCCGTCGCGGAGCGCGGAGAGATTTTCGATCACCTCGTTCAGCGTCACCTGCTCGAGCGTCTGGATCGCTTTGATCACTGCCACCTCGAAGTGCAGCTTCTTGTTCGGCGCCCACTTCATTCGACCCTCGGCGCCGGCGAATTGGTCGATTAGCTCCAGGAGCCGATCGGTCTCGACGAGCGCGGATTGCGTCTGAAGCGCGTGCTGCAGTTCCGGATTCAACTCATCCGCCACCGCGTCTGGCTTTACCTGGAAGACCAGCAAATCGCGCAGGTAGGCGATCAGGTCGGACATGAGTTTCATCATGTCCTTGCCGCTGTCCGCTTCGCTGTGAAGGAGCTCCAGCGCCTCAGCCGTTCCGCCCTGGAGGATCTTTTCCGTGAAGCTCGCCACCGTCTGCTCGCTCGTGAAGCCAAACACGCTGAGCACGTCGACTTCAGCGATGTTCTCGCCGCAAAACGCCACGAGCTGATCAAGCATCGACTCGGCGTCGCGCAGTCCGCCGTCCGCGCCCTTCGCGATCGCGTGCGCGGCCGCCGGCTCGAGTGTCACCTTCTCCTTGCCGGCGATGAACTGCAGGTGATCCGCAATCAGGTTCGCGGGGATGCGATGCAGATCGAAACGCTGGCAGCGGCTCAGGATGGTCGGCAGCACCTTTTGCGGCTCGGTCGTGGCGAAGATGAACTTCACGTGCTCGGGCGGCTCCTCGAGGGTCTTGAGCAGCGCGTTGAACGCAGCCGAGGTGAGCATGTGCACTTCGTCGATGATGTAGATCTTGAAGTGTCCTTTGCTCGGCGCGTAGCGGACGTTATCGCGCAGCTCGCGCACCTGCTCGACGCCGTTGTTGCTCGCGCCGTCAATCTCGAGGACATCGAGGCTGTTGCCCTGCGCGATCTCCTTGCAGCTGTCGCAGACGCCGCACGGCGAGACGGTTGGGCCGTTCACGCAGTTCAAGGCCTTGGCGAGAATGCGCGCCGTCGAAGTTTTGCCGATGCCGCGAGGCCCCACGAACAGGTAAGCATGCGCGAGGCGGTTCTGCTCGACAGCGTTCTTGAGCGTGCGCGTGACGTGGGCCTGGCCGACAAGATCGTTGAACGTCTGTGGCCGGTATTTGCGCGCGAAAACCTGATAGCTCACCCGCCGAATCTACTGCGCGCCTCCGGCTCGCAAAACACAAAACCGGTCGCGGCGGAATTTTGCGGCGTCAGTCGGCCGAAAGTCGGCGAAACGGCGGCTTCTCAACCGCCGCAATCCGGTCAATCCTCTCGAACGATGTCCTCTCGACTCCTCTGTGCCGCTGCGTTGGCGGTCGCTCTCCATTCGGCGCAAGCGCGTGAGCCGCAAACCTCACCGCCTCCCCAGGGGCAAGTCCGCGCGCGTGTGCTCGGTATCCCTTTCGATGGCACGCCGGGTCCGCTGAACGCGATCACCGATGTCGCGGGCCTGACGGTCGGCTATTCGACGATCATCAGCGGCGAAGGGAAGCTCGAGGTGGGCAAAGGACCTGTGCGCACCGGCGTGACGGCCATCCTGCCTCGTGGTGAGAAGTCGTTCGACGATCCGGTGTACGCGGGCGTCTTCAGCCTCAACGGCAACGGCGAAATGACCGGCACCGCATGGATCGAGGAGGGCGGCTTTCTCGAAGGGCCTGTCGTGATCACGAATACGCACAGCGTCGGCGTCGCGCGCGACGCGATCATCCAGTGGCGCGTCGCCAAAGGCGGACCCGATCCGACCGGCTTCTCCTGGAGTCTGCCGGTGGTCGCCGAGACATACGACGGCTACCTCAATGACATCAACGGCTTCCATGTGAAGCCCGAGCACGTCGTGCAGGCGCTGGAGAGCGCGAAGGGCGGCGCGATCGAAGAGGGGAGCGTCGGGGGTGGCACCGGGATGGTCTGCTTCGAGTTCAAAGGCGGGATGGGCACCGCTTCGCGTGTCGTGACGGGCAAAGGCGGAGAGGGCACCGCGCCGCAGAGCTACACTGTCGGCGCAATCGTGCAGAGCAACTTCGGGCTGCGCTCGCAGCTGATGATCGCGGGCGTGCCGGTGGGCAAGGAGATCCCCGAGGGTGCCATTCGCTCGAAGGAGAGCGGCTCGATCATCATTGCGATTGCAACCGACGCTCCACTGCTGCCGCACCAACTCAAACGGCTGGCGCGACGCGCGAGTCACGGCCTCGCCCGCACCGGCGGCACCTCCGGCAACGGCTCAGGTGATCTGTTCATCGCCTTCTCGACCGCGAATCCGGGAGTGGCGACGCCGGATAAGTCATCGCATTCCGTGCAGACGATCCCAAACGACCGCCTCGATCCCATCCTGAGCGCGACAGTGCAGGCAGTGGAAGAAGCGATCATCAACTCGATTGTGGCGAATCGATCGATGACCGGCATCGAAGATCGAAAGGTCGGAGCCCTTCCGCACGATCGTGTGCGCGATGCGCTGAAGAAGTTCGGGCGTCTCCGCTGACCGGCGGCGGCTTTACCGCAACTCGTGCCGCGTGTCCGAGAGATCGCCCATCTTCCGGCGTTCACCGTAGAGCACGATGTAGCCGCGGATGCGCCGCGGATCGCTTTTCAGAACGAAGATGCCGCCATCGTGCGGATACGAGCCGCCAAACGAATGCTGCCGCACGCTCCGCGGCGCTCGGTAGTAATAGCCGGTCGCATCCTCGGACTCGAAGGTGTAGGTGCCCTCCGGATAGTGCAGCGTTCCCTTCGACGCTCTTTCCTGCAGCTCGAGAGACTGCGGTGGCGTCTCGAACTGCCGCACCGCGCGATTTGAAGCGCACGACGCCAGGAGCAGTGTGACCGCCAACAAGACTGCTGCGCGCGGCACGGCCCGCAAAAGATGCTTCATTCCGCAGATTAGCTGTCCCGATCGGTTGTGCACGCCCTCAGATTCGGCGCAGCGAGCAATCACGTTCGTTGAATCCGAACGGGCTCGCTGCCGCATCAGACGTTCAAACACATGCATCAGCCCGACTCGCATCGCCGCGCCGCTTCGCGCCCCACGAACATCATTATCTTTGCTCTCGCCGTGACCTGCCTCACGGGCGCGCTCCACGCGCAAAAGCCGCCGCCGCCGGATCCGGCAGTCGTCCTCATAGAAAACACACACGCATTTGTCGTGACTCCCGAGCGGACGATCACAGGACCCGGTGCTGAGTTCCTGAGGAAGGCGACCGCTCCCTCGCAGTTTGTGCTCTTCGGCGAAGGCCACCACGAGCGCGAGACGTCCATCTTCGCCACCGCGCTTTATAAGATGCTGCACAAGCAGCACGGCTTTCAGCACGCGGTGGTTGAGCTTGATCCTCTTGGCGTCGAGATGGTCCTCGACCCGGCAGTACGGCGCGACATCAAACGCATGGCGGATGTCGCGCGGCGTTATCCAACGCTGATTGGTTTTGCCTCCGATCAGGACCTGCAATTCCTCGCCGAGGCCGCCGCATTGACGCCGGGGGCGAATGCCATCTGGGGCATCGAACAGGTGCAGAGCGCCACGCGCCATCTTGAGGAACTCGAGAAGCTCGCGCCTGACGCGCGGCGCAAGGAAGCGGTCGGCGCGATCCTCGCCGACGCCCGTGCGATGGAATCGGATCGCACCAAGGTCGGCGAGTTTCTTTTTAAGGATCCGAACACGCTCAGCCGGCTTGAGGAACTGCAGAAATCATTCGCGGCGAAGCGGGGTTCGCGAGCAGACGCGCTCCTCACCGGGCTCGTAAAATCCGCCGAGATCTATTCCTATTACCGCCGAGCGGAAGCCGGCGAGGCGGTCGGATTGTATAACAACACCGTCCGCGAAGAGTGGCTGAAGCGCGGCTTCTTAGAGCGCTATCGTGCCGTCGTAAAAGGCGCCAGGCTTCCGAAGGCATTCTTCAAGTTCGGCAGCTGGCACATGATCCGCGGGCGGAATCCCGGCGGCGCCTGGACGATCGCAAATCTCGCGCACGAGCTCGCGGCTGCGGACGGGACGGAGGCTTTCGGGATCGATGTCGTCGCGTTTGGCGGCTACGGAACATTTGCCGATGCCCCGCCGTGGATGCGCCCGCTTCTGCCGCCGTCCGCACCTGAAACTCCGGTGCTCGTCGATCTGCGTCCGCTGCGTCCTCTCGGCCGCCTGTTTGCGGAGCAGGTGGAAGAGAAACATCGCCCGCGGCTGCGCGACGAGATTCACGCATTTGATGCGCTGGTGATCCTGCCGAACAGCGCGAAAGCGAGCTGGGACCTGACCGGCTTTCCCGTGCCGTAACGAGTACTGCAGCCTACCCGCGGTTCAGCGGCATCGGCACGCTGCCGGCCTTGATCACCGTCATCTTATCAGGCGCGAGGTGCTTTTTGATCGCGGCGTTCACTTCCGGCAGCGTCAACGCTGCAACGCGCTTCGGATACTCGTCGAGCCAGTTCACGTCGTAGCCGCGGTGCACGGATTCCAGCAACGCATTCGACAGCCCATCGGTCGTCGCCATCCCGACCTTGAACGTGCCGATCAGCGCGCTCTTCACGCGCTCTAACTCGGCCGCCGTGACGCCATCTTTGTACCAGGAATCGAGCTCGCGCTTCGTCGAATCCATTCCCTTGTCGAGCAGCTGCGGCGCGAAGTTGGCGGTGATGCGCCACTCGCCGTCCACGATCGAGTCGTCAGAGAGCCCGGAGCCGATGCCGTAGGTGAGACCTTCCTTGTCGCGGACGGTCGCCATCAGCCGTCCCGTGAAGCCGCGGCCGAGGATCGCTGTGCCCACCCGCAACGCAAGAGAATCCGGATCGCTGTATTTCAATCCGGTGGCCTGGCCGAGAATGACGCTCACGTTGGGTTTGTCCGCCATTGACACCACGTCCTCGTGGCGATCTGCCGGCGGCTTCGCCTTCGGGAACTCCGGCCGCGGTTTGCCACCCGTCCAGCCCTCGAACGCCTTGGCGACTTCTGCCTTCAACGGTTCGATATCGAGGTCGCCCACCGCCACCAGCGTCGCCTGCGCCGGGCCATAGTATTCGCTGTGGAATTTCCGTAGCTCGTCGAGCTTCGCTGCATCGATGGCGGCGAGGAACTCTTTGATCGGCGGCGTGTAGTTAGGGTGACCCTTCGGGAACACCTTCTCGGAGAATGCCTGGTCGGCGCGGAAGTCGGTGCTTTCCATGGCGCGCTGCAGGTTTCCGGCGAGCTGCTTCTTCAGTTTGCCGAACTCGTCCTCCGAGAACGCCGGCATGCGCAGCTGCTCCGCCAGCAGCGAGATGACGAGCGGGAAGTCCTTGCGCAGGCACTTGCCGTCGAATTCCAGCATCACTCCGCCAACTGAGAAGTCGATATTCGCGCCGATGTTCTCGAGCTTCTGCGCGATCGCAAACTTGTCCTGCTTCGTCGTGCCCTTATCCAGCATCTCGCCGACCAGCGTCGGCACGGCCAGATTCGTTTCCGGCGCGAAACTGTCGCCGGCGGGAAAGGAGCCACGGAACGTGACCACGTCTTCGACGCCCGTCGGATAAGCGATCACGTCGATGCCGGCGATCTTCGCGCGCACGACCTTATCGGCGATCTGCGTCTCGGCCTGTGCGCTCAGGGTCACGGCGAGGGTTGCTAGGAGGATGGTAAGCTTTGCGTTCATTCGTGCTGAGGGTTTATCGAGTGAGTTCCTGCGTTCGTTGTGTCCATTGCAAACACACTGTCATCCCGAGCGCAGTCGAGGGATCCCGTGGCTCTATCGAACCGCTGTGCTACGGGATTCTTCGACTCCGCTGCGCTTCGCTCTGAATGACCGCGCCGGTTCATTGCCCAGGGCTTAGTGAGCAGCAGCATCCGGTTCCGCGCCACCGCCACCCTGTGGCTGGCCACCGGCCATCGGGATGAACCAACCCGTCGTGCGCTTCTCTTCCTGAAAGTACGTGTTCGCGACGCGCTTCACATCAGCGGCGGTCACTTTTTTGAGCAGCTCGTCTTCGTTCACGTAGAGCGACCAGTCACCAGCCGCGATGTATTCGTTCAACGCACTCGCCACCGCGAAGGAACCGTCCCGCGCGTAAGCCGCTGACGCTAGAATCTGCGCGATGGCCGACGCGACTTCGCCATCGGTCACGCCTTCAGTTTTCACGCGCTCGATCTCGTCTATCGCGATTTTCTCCACCTGCTCGTGTGTCGCATTCGGGGCGAGGCTCGCGTAGAGCAAGTGCAGCGAGGGATCGTGGAAGAATCCGGTGTCGCCGCGGACGCTCGTCGTCAGGTTCTTGTCGGTCAGCGCGCGATAGAAGCGGCTGTTTTTGCCGGAGGTCAGGATCACGTTGAGGATCTTCAGCGCCGGCTGATCGGCGTGGCGCGCCGCCGGTATCTTGTGGCCAATGCCGACGACGCCCAGCTCTCCGGCGCGCTTGACGGTAACTCGGCGCGAGCCGGTTTGATCCGGCTCCTCGGTGTACATCGGCGGGATCGGCTGCGTCGCTTTCGGGATCGCGCCGTAGTGCTTCTTCACCATCGCCAGGGCGTCCGCCGGCTTGAAGTCGCCGATGATCGAAACCGTCGCGTTGTCCGGCCAGTAGAACGTCTTGTAGAACTCCTGCAGCTTCTCGATCGGCACGTTCTCGATGTCGCTGCGCCAGCCGATCGTGGAGTGATGATAGGGATGCGCCACGTAAGCAGCGGCGAAGATTTCCTTCTCGAGTGCCTGTGTCGGCTCGTTCTCGCCGATTTCAAATTCGTTCCGCACGACGGTCATCTCCGGCTTCCGATCGGCGTCCCGCAGCCAGAGATTCTTCATGCGATCGGCTTCGATCTCGATGTATTTGTCGAGATGTTCGCTGCCGATGTTGGCGAAGTAATTAGTGCGATCGAGCCAGGTGGTGGCGTTGTAGACGCCGCCGACTTTTTCGAGCAATTGATCGACGCTCGTGCCTTTCTCGCGATTAAACTTTGGCGTCCCCTTGAACATCAAATGCTCGAGCAGATGCGTGGCGCCGGTCGTGCCGGTGACCTCGTTCCGCGAGCCGACGCGATACGTCACCATGAAGGTAAGCGTCGGGCTCGAGTGCTCTTCCATGAGCAGGACCTGGAGTCCATTGCTGTCGAGCCGGTATTCCGAAATGCTGCCGACGGTCTTCACGTGCGTGAAGCCAGGCACTTTCGCCGGAGCCGGTGGCGTGGGCGATGCCGCGTGGAGAGTTGCAGCGGCAAGCGCAAGTGGAGCGAAAAAGCGGAATCTCATATCGGCTGGCAGATAGACTGGCAGAACAGATGAATCGTTCAAACGGCAGGAGATCCGCGCCTGCGAAGTCGGCTACAAAGCGGTTCCGACATCGGACGCACGCCCACCTGTCATTCCGACCGGAGCGCAGCGGAGTGGAGGAATCCCGTGGCCTCACCGCTCAGTTGCCGCGGGATGTCTCGACTTCGCTCGACATGACTTTGCTTCAGCGTTGCGCGACGTAGCGTCTGTAGTCATGAGCGCAACCGCCGCACACATCCTCATCACTGGCTCGTCGCGCGGCATCGGCGCAGCCGCGGTGCAACGACTGACCTCGGCGGGAGCTCGTGTCATCGGACACGCCACGCGTGCAGACGGCGAGAAGCAGATCGGCGCTGATCTCGCGCAACCGAATGCTGCGGAAGGCCTCTGGACTCAGGCGCTCGACCGCCTCGACGGTCGCATCGATGTGCTGATCAACAACGCCGGCATCTATGAGCCCGTCTCAGTAGGCGAGAGCCAGGAAGTATGGAACGAGCGCTGGCAGCGGACGCTCCAAGTGAACCTGCAATCCGCCGCGGACCTCTGCCGCTTCGCAGTCTCGCACTTCCGCGCGCGTGAAGGCGGCGGCCGCATCGTGAACGTTGCGAGCCGCGCCGCGCACCGCGGCGATTCGCCGCAGCATTGGCATTACGCGGCCTCGAAGGCCGGCCTGATCGCGATCACCAAATCGATCGCGCGCGGCTTCGCGGGCGAGGGGATCCTCGCCTACGCCGTGGCACCTGGGTTCACCATGACTGGCATGGCGGAGGATTACCTTGCCAGCCGCGGCGGGGATAAGCTGTTGCAAGACATTCCGCTCGGCCGTGTCGCGGACCCCGCCGAAGTCGCAAACGTCATCGCGTATCTTGCGCTGACCGCACCGGCATCGATGACCGGCGCCGTGCTCGACGTTAACGGCGCCAGCTACGTGCGCTGATCGCCGCGTTTCCGCGCTTCGCTGTGGGAGCAGAGCTTCGCGGCTGGCCGAACAAGCTCGCAGCCGCCGCGCCCGGCGCAGTAGGGTTCGCCTGTGACGTTCATCACCGACCCGCTTTACGTCAGCACCGTCCTCCTTTTCATCGTCGCGATGTCGGCGTGGCTGAGCGGCACCGGCTGGTTCCGCCACATCGGCGCGGCGCTCACCGTGATCATCGCGGGAGCGATCCTGGCGAATGTCGGCCTCATCCCCTCCTCGTCGAACGCGCCGCCGCTCTACGACGCGATCTTCAGCTTCGTCGCACCGATCGCCATCTTCTTCCTCTTGCTCGACGTGAAGTTGATCGACGTCCGCAAGGCCGGCGCCCCGATGCTGATCCTTTTCCTGACCGGATCCGCGTGCACGATCATCGGCGTCGTTGTCGGCTTCTGGCTGCTCGGACCGGGCGGCTATGGCATCGAGAAACCATTCGCGCTCGCCGGCATGTTCACCGGGACTTACATCGGCGGCAGTGTGAACCTGACCGCGATTGCATTGCACTATGGTGTCACGCGCGAGGGCACGCTCTTCGCCGCGATCAACGCCGCGGACAACATCATCACCACCGCCTGGATCATCGCGACTCTGGTGCTTCCCCGCCTGCTGCAACGCTGGTGGCCGCGTGGCACCGCACCGGTCCCGACTGTGCCCGTGGCTGAAGTCACGTCCGCTCACCGAGGGCTCATGAAGGAGCACGTCGATGTCGTAGACATCGCGCTGCTGCTGGCGCTCGCCACCGCGAGCCTGCTGGCCTCGCACGTCGTCAGCCACTATTTGCCGGCGCTGCCGTCGGTCATCACATTGACCACCGTTGCGCTCGTGCTCGCGCAGCTGCGGGCCGTTCAGCAACTGCAAGGTGCGCGCATGCTTGGCCAGCTGACCGTGCTGCTGTTTCTCGCGGTCATCGGCGCTCATTGTGACATCGCGGCGCTGGTCGCGAATGGCGAGGTCGCCCTCATGTTGCTCGCCTGGGTCACCATCGCGGTGGGGCTGCATGGGTCGTTGATCTTCATCCTCGGCGCCCTCTTCAAACGGGACTGGGCGATGATCTCGATCGCATCGAACGCCAACGTCGGCGGCGCTGCGACAGCCGGAGTGCTCGCCACTTCCATCGATCGTGATGACTTGCGTTTGCCTGGCGTTCTCGTCGGCGCGGTTGGAAACGCGATCGGCACCTACCTTGGGATCCTCGTGGCGGAGTTCTTGAAGTAGCTGAGCTCTTCGCCCGCCCGCAATGTCATCCTATGAAATCGCTCATCCTTCTCACGCTCTGTCTTCTCGCACTCCCGTCTATGGTCGCTGAAACAACGCCGCCACCGTCACCGACGCCGGCGAGCGCTGCGCCGCTGAGTTGGTCTGAGCTGACCAAGATGCCGCTGCCGTCTGCGGGCGAGCGTATCAACTACGGCGACGTGAGCCAGCAATTCGGAGAGCTGCGGGTGCCGAAAGGCGACGGGCCGTTTCCGGTAGTCGTGCTGATCCATGGTGGCTGCTGGTTGTCATCGTTCGACTACGTCTACATCACGCGTTTGGCGGCGTGGCTGACGGAGCGCGGCGTCGCAACCTGGACGATTGAATACCGGCGCCTCGGCGATGAAGGCGGCGGCTGGCCCGGAACGTTCCGTGACGTTGCGGCTGCCACAGACGCGCTGCGCGAAGTGGCGAAGAAGGCGCCTCTCGATCTGCAACGCGTCTACTCCGCCGGACACTCGGCAGGCGGGCAGCTCGCGCTGTGGCTCGCTAGTCGCGCTACGCTGCCGAAAGAGAGCGAGCTTTTCGTCCCCGACCCAATGCGGATCCGCGGTGTCATCGGCTTGGCGGCGATCACCGATCTAGCGCAGTACCGCATCGGCCCGGAGAAGAGCTGCCACTCGTCCGTTGAGCCACTGCTCGGCGGAAATCCCGAGAAGGTCGGCAATCGCTACGCGGAAACGTCACCGATCCAGCGGCTGCCGCTTGGCGTGCGGCAGATCTTTGTGCAAGGCGAGCGCGATCCAATCGTCGACCCGAAGTCGGTGGCCCGTTACGTGGAGGCGGCGAAGACCGCGGGAGATGATGTCGTCCTGCTTCCGTTGCCCGCGCTCGGCCACTTCGAGACATCGGTGCCTTTGCCTTCCACAGAAGCAGCCTTCACCGAAGCGTTGCGCCTGCTCCTCGAAGCGGCGCCGTGATTGGCGCGGCGCCGCCCGTGAGGCATTAAGTCCGCTCCGGCTCCACCGGCCCAACTGGCACGTCCGGCGTGGCTTTCGTCTTCCACAGCGAGAGCACCACGGCGCCGGTCAGGATGCTCGCGACGACACAGAGCGAGACCAGCGTGTCGATCTTCCAGGGCGTGTGGCCCAGGATCATCTTGATGCCGACGAACGTGAGCACCAGCGCCAGGCCCGGCTTCAAGTAGACGAAGCGATGCATGATCCCGGCGAGCGCGAAGTAAAGCGAGCGCAGGCCGAGGATCGCGAACACGTTCGACGTGTAGACGATGAACGGATCAGTCGTCACGGCGAAGATCGCTGGGATTGAATCGACCGCGAACACCAGGTCCGCGACCTCCACCAACACCAGAACGAGCAACAACGGAGTCGCGAGCCGTTTGCCGTTCTCGATCACGGTGAACCGGTCGCCGCGGAACTCACGCGTCATCGGCACAAAGCGCTTGAACGCGCGTACGACGATGTTCTTCTCCGGATCGACCGCCGCGTCGGCGCGCACGATCAGCATCTTCAATCCCGTAACGATGAGGAAGCCGCCGAAGACGTAGATGATCCACGAGAACTGCATGATCAGCGCCGCGCCCGCCCAGATCATGATCGCGCGCATGACCAGCGCGCTCAGGATTCCCCAGAAGAGCACCTTGTGCTGATACTGCGCTGGCACCGCGAAGTAGCTGAAGAGCAGAGCGAAGACGAAGATGTTATCGACGCTGAGCGAGTACTCGATGAGATAGCCGGTGAAGAACTCGAGCGCCTTCTGCGGACCGGTGTAATACCAGAGGCCGGCGTTGAAAAGGAGGGCGAGGCTGATCCAGACGCAGGTCCAGGTGGCCGCTTCCTTGAAGGAAACGACATGCGCCTTGCGATGGAACACGCCCAGGTCGAGCGCGAGCATCAGGAGCACGAAAACGTTGAATCCGATCCAGAACCAGGTGGTGTCAATCATTGATCAGTTGGTGAAGCAGTAGGGATAAATTGTGCCGCCGCGCAGCGTCACTGCGGCGCGGCGGCGGGTGTTTCAAGAGTGTTAGCCTGCGTATGATCCAGCCATACGCTGCATCGGCGTGCGGGGATGCCCTGCACGAGCAGCCAGGCGCTCACGGCGGCGCGCATTGCGAGCGCGGATCAGCCGCTGCAGCTGCGCGAGGGCGCGCAAGGCTGCCGCGTGCAGGGTGTGGTCGCGAGCTTCGGCGCGGATGTCCGGGCCGGGTGTTTCGAGATGCGCCGAAACGCGGAAGGTCGTCGCCTCCGGATCGCGCTCGAGGAAGAGGTGCGCCGCATCGATCTTGCGGATGCGCGCAAGGCTAAGCAGTCGGTCGCGCAGAAGCTTCGTCGTCTGCACGGCGGATGGCGGATTGATGCGTCGCAGCCGGATATTCATCGGGAGGTCTAATTTCATGCGCACGATTGTAGGATCCTGCCTCCGGTTCCACTAATACGAAGAAGCGAATGGACGCTTCCAGAAACTGGAAGCATGGTTCCAGCGCATGGAGTGGCTGAACTATCACCATCTGCTCTACTTCTGGACGGTGGCGAAGGAAGGGAGCCTGCGCGCGGCATCGGAGTCGCTCCGCGTTTCGCAGCCGTCCATTTCCGCGCAGCTGCAGGCGCTTGAGAGCTCGTTAGGCCAGCCGCTCTTTCGCCAGAGCGGACGCGGCAAGGTGCTGACCGATGCGGGGCAGATGGTGTTCGGCTACGCGGAAGAGATCTTCACGCTGGGCGGCGAACTGATGAACTCGGTCAAGAACCGGCCGACAGCGCGCGCTCGCCGCTTGACGGTGGGGCTTTCCGACTCCTTCCCCAAGCTCGTCGCCCACGACATCCTGCAGCCGCTTTTTACCAGCGCTGAGCCGATGCACATCGTCTGCCGGGAAGGAAAGATCGACGATCTGCTTGCGCAGCTTGCACTCCATCGCCTCGACGTGGTGCTGGCGGACGAGCCGGCATCGAGCAGTCACAATTTCCGGTCCTTCAACCATCTGCTGGCGAAGTCGCCGCTCACCTTCTGCGCCGCGCCAAAGCTCGGCGGCACCTTGCGACGCAACTTCCCGAAATCACTGCACGGAGCGCCCGCGCTGCTGCCGGGCGAGAACACGCCCACGCGTCGCGCGCTGGAGAAATGGTTCCGACAGCAGCGGATCGAGCCGCGCGTCATCGGCGAATTCGATGATGCGGCGCTGATGAGCGTGGTCGCCGCGGAAGGCGCCGGATTCATCGCGGTGCCGAGCGCGGTCGTGGCGGATGCCTCGGCGCGTTACGGATTCCAGCTGCTCGGCACGGCGGCAAGATGCCAGGTGGAGTTCTACGCGATCACAGCCGAGCGCCGTCTCGAGCATCCCGGCGTCGTCATCATCGCAGAGCAATCGCCGAAGAACCTGTTAGCCCGCCGCAAGCCGGTTGCGCGCGGTCGCGCAGCGAAGCAGAGCAGAGCGTTGTAGCGTCCGCTGTCCTCAGCGGAGGGCGTGGAACGTAGCAACGCCGAACGCAGATGCGCTGAGGACAGCGCACGCTACAAGCGCCCTCAGAGCGGCTGAAAGTGCTGCGCAAGCGAAGAGTCCGCCGGCAGGCTGATCGCGCGGTAATGGCGCGGCAGAAACCAATGCAGATACCGGAGCGCGGCATGCTCCACCCAACCTTCCGCAAGCTTTTGCCCTGACACATTGAAGACGAGGCTCTCCGGCGGCTGCATGGCCGCATCGCTGATCAGGAACACGGCCGGTTCGGCGATGCCGAGCCTCTCCTGCATGAAGTGTCGGATCACGGCGCGCGTCACCGTTGGCAGCAACGCTTCGGATGGACTGCCCGCCAGCACCTCACGCTCGGTTGCGAGCTCAGCGGCCGCGTTGTCGGCTACCGGGTCCGGAATGATTCGCCCAAACATCCGCAGGCTCAGCATGTCTCCGCAGGTGAAAACCCACTCGGCTGTGCCGTCCGCGCGCGGATTCAGAACTGCGCCAAGTCCCCCCTCGGTCAACGTCTCTGCTGCGACGGTGAGCGACAGCTGCGCCGGCGTCGTGCCGCTGTCATCGAGCCGGAACGCGGCGTACGGCATCCCGTCAGGGCGAGTGAACTGCGCCGGTTCCGCAGGGGCGAGGGCTGCCGCGGCGACTGTGCGGTAGAAGCGCAATTCCCAAGCTGCGTCGCGGGCAGACGGCAGCACTCGCAACAATTCGACTGCGTCTCGCGCAAGTGAGGGATCAGGCGCCATCGGGAAAAACGCTCCGCGCGATTCGGCGGCAGCGTTCTGCTGCGAGGGCTTCGCGTCGCGTGTGTTGCGCATCAGGCCCATGATGAAAAGCAGCAGCGCAGCGGCGCCGCCCACGAAGAACCCGAGCCAGGCAGCGACCTTGGGCACCGCCGCGAGCCCGGAGTCCATCACTCCCCAAAGCGCCGCGATGGCGATCACGCCACAGCCGAGCATTCCAAGGACGAATGGCAGACGTCGCAACATCCGCGGCAACGTAAATGTGCGACGATGAACATGTCGAGCGGCAGCACGGCTCTGCGCGTTTGCCCATTCATCCTGACGTAACGAAGCTGCGCGGTGACATCGTTGACGAGATACGCCCTGTGCCTGGCCACGTTCTTCGCGGCGGCTTCGAGCCCGGCGCAGGCTCCGCCGCAAGAGGTGGAAGTCAGCCCCGCGAACAAACTGTATCTGCAGGCGGTCGCCGAGTCGGAAAGCGCGTCAAAGCTCGAGCGCCGCGGCAAGCTCGACCGCGCCACGCACGCCTACGAACTCGCCGGTCGGCTCGCTGAGGGTTCGATCGCGGAAGCTGAGCGCACCGGTGTGGCCGAGCAGGGCAGGCCACCGCAGGTCTACTTCCTTTGCGCGACGTCCTACCTGCACGCCGGGCGTCTGCTCGGCCAGATGAAGAGCAAGGATCGCGACGAGCAGCGTCTCGAGACCGTCCTCGACAAGGCCGCGCGTTTCCTCGCGGAGGTGGAGAAGATCGAAGCCGAGCGCGCGCAGAAGGCAAACTCAGGGCTGAACCCGGAGATCTGGCGCGTGCGAAACGCGAGCGCCTATGTGCATTTTCTGCGCGGCGAGCTCGCGCAGGCACGCCTGGCCTACACTTCCGTGCTCGAGATGAATCCCACCTACAAGCCAGCGGAGCTCGCGATCGCCGAGATCAACAAAATCGAGCGCCGTGAGAACGAGCTCTTCAGCCCGCAAGGGCGCACGATGGACAAGGAAAACCGCCGCAAGGCCGTCAAGGAAGTCGTCAGCACGCTGCGTCTGGTGCGCGATATCGTGACGCTCGGCCGGTAGCGTATCTACGGGAGAGTTCCCCGCTCGGCTCGTGTCGCAGCGCGAAAGCGGCGGAATACCGCCGCACTCCAAGACGCTGTCGCGACGGCTTGTGATCGCTCCTTCGCTTGCGTTTTGGAGTGCGGCGGTCTTCCGCCGTTTTCGCGCCGCGCTCCCGAAACCTGCCGAGCGCGGTGCCGAAAACTTCCAACCGCAGACGCGAATCGCAGCCGCCTCACGGCTTCTCGTAGCCCAGCACGCGGGCTTCGAGCGTCCCTTGACGTGGATCGTTCTTGAATGTGACCCATGCCTCGCGCGAGCCGCGTCGCGGTAGAAAAGCGATCTCGAAGTCACCCGTCTCTTCCTTGCCGGCACCGCGGAGCACCACCTCGATGTGCACGCCTTCCGCGGTGTGATCGCCTTTGTTCGTGGCGTTGATCGGCACCGAGAAGTAGCCGGAGCGTTGCTCAGGCGCGCCGACCTCCAGATGGATGTCGGGCGGGGCGTTGCCGACCGTGAGGCTTTCGTAAACGAGAAAGCCAAGCAGCGCGATGATGAGAGCGGTGCTCGCTGCGAATACCGACCACTCCAGCCAGTTCTTTTCAGCCTTCTTCATTGTAATAGGAGTCGGCCGGCCGACGCGCCCAACGTGGCGGCGAGCCCGAGCACGATGACTTGGGCGGCGGCGGTGTTCATTGTGACGTCGTCCATTCGGCCGAAGAACCAAAGGACCGCGGCGGAAATCACCAGCGCGACGGCGTAAGTGACAATCGTGCCGATAACGACAGATAGGAGTCCTTGCCCGGCGACGAAGCGGCCGGCCCCGGTGAACTCGATATAGTAGAGGATCAGGCCGGTGAGCACGATCGAGAGCAGTGCCAGCCCGAGGAGGTTCTGCACCCGCGCTTCGCTCGCGATCATGATGATCTCTTCCGTAGGCGCAACGTTCGAGGCGAAGAGCATCGCGCCGCAGCCCGCGATCACCAGCTGTCCGCTGAAGGTGATTTCCTCCTTCGCCGAAGCCTCGGCGCCGCCTTTCTCGCGATCGTCGCCGCCGCCCAGCTGCGATGTGCCGACGGAAATGCCGATCGCCACGGTCATCGCCTCGACGGTGATCTTTCCGACGATCTCGTAAGCGTGCATGTCGCTCTCCAGTTGCCCGAGTAGGAACAGGACGATCGCTGCGACCACCAGGCCAAGGCCCATCTCTTCGACCGAGTCGATGGCTACTTCCGACCAACACGCGTCCTGGTGAAGACCGGCGTAATGATTGTAGCCAAGCAGCAGGACGAACGTTGCGGCCACATAGATGATCAGCCGCATCGGGTCCGACACGAACCCGGCCCACCAAACCTCCATCGTGTAGAGGAGCGGCAGGCTGAACATCAGCCCGCCCGCCATGCCACGCGCGTACTCGCGCAGGGACTTGGCGACAGGTGGGTTCATCGCCACCAGCCTAGCAGCGCTGGATCAGACGGCGGGAATATATTCTTCCTCGATCTCGAACTTCACCGTGATCTGCCGCACGCGGCGATTCACCGGCATCACTTTGCGCAGCTGCGGATTGAAGTAATCCTTCAACATCGAGGGACGCGGATGCTTCAGGTAGTAATCGGGATCCTGCCGGATCGCTGAGGCAGCCACAACGTCGAGCTCGTCGCGGGTGGAGACGTGTTGGATGACGCAGGGAACATGCGTAAACCCCATGTCGCGCAGCGCATAGGCGCGATGGCTGCCGTTGTTGAGGATGAGGCGGTTCTCGGCTCGGATTGCGTTCAGGAAATTCGTGCCGAAGCCGACGGCGAGACCGACCACCCCGACGAGGGCACCGGGATGCGCGTAGCCCTGGATATGGCGCGCTTCGAGCGCCATGGCCTTGAGGAAGCGCATGTCACACGAGCGCGACACGAAGGTAAAGCTGCCGTCGTTCAACCGCGACCAGCGGGCTGGGGGATTCGGATGATCGTACGGCAGGCAGGTGCGGAAGATCTCTTCATCACTCGGCGTCGGCCCGAGCTTCTGCTTGAGCTCGCGGACGAAGGAGATGTCGATGTGTTTCTGATAAACGACCATGCTGTCGAGTTCGACGAACGCGACCTCCGTCGGGACGGTGTTGAACCCGCCTTTCACGAGCGGGTCTTTCAGGAACTCGGTGAGCAGCGGCTCGTATTTCGCATCCACCGGCACCGGCGTGGTCACGGGATTGTCAGCGGCGCCGGCTTCATCCTTCTTCAGCTTGCGAACGCGCTCCTTGGCTGCCTGCCATTCCGCGATCAGCGTCGCTTCGTCTTCCGGATGCACCGCCTGGCTGCGGACGAAACGCAGGAAGCGTTTCAAACTCGGGCGGCCGGTGAGGTAGAGCGTTTCGCCGGGTCCGTTTGGATCGGAGCTGACAGGTTCGCGTTGGCTGGTCGGAACGACAGGGACATCGAGAGTGTCTGAGGGGCTCATGTTACGGTTGTTGTTAGGCAGATGTGCGGCTGGCGCGGGCTCACCACCACGACCAGAACTCGACACGGAAGGTCCGCGACAAACGCCGCATCATCAGCGTGATGATCTGCCGCTTGCCGCAATAAATCTTGGCCATCCCGGTCATGCCGGGCTTGAGGACGCCGTCCGCGTTGTCGATTTCGGTGGTGACCAGGATGGTGTTGGCCGGCTGTGCCGAGGCGCCGCTTGCGTCGGGAATAATACCGCTCTTCGACGCGCTGGCGCTCGGCGCAGAGGCTCCACCGTCCCCCGCAGTCGTAGCGATGTCTGTGACCTTGCCAGGAAAGACGCGCTCCGGAAACGCGCGCACTTTCAACGCCACGGTGTGTCCATTGCGGACGTCTGCGATCTCCTTCTCTGAGACCGCGATCTCCGCTTTGATCGTCTTTGAATCCTGAACCTTCGCGATCAGATCGCCCTTCGCGACCGCCTGAAGCTTCATCGCCTGGAGCTGACGAGTGGGCGTGGTGACGATGCCGGCGGCAGGGCTGGTCACCTCCGTCAGGCGTAGCTGCTCCTGCAGGTGGCGGATCTGTGATTCCTGGCTGGCCACGGTGCCGCGCAACGCCTCGATCTCTTCCGGGCGCGTCCCGGC
Source organism: uncultured Chthoniobacterales bacterium (assembly GCA_902805675.1). Taxonomy (GTDB): domain Bacteria; phylum Verrucomicrobiota; class Verrucomicrobiia; order Chthoniobacterales; family UBA10450; genus JACCTI01. The sequence continues at coordinate 42,407 of CADCTA010000050.1, forward strand.
GAGCAGTAGGTCGAGCTTCTTCTTCGCTTCGGCGAGGTCACTCTCTGCACTCGCAACCAAGCGGCCGCTCTCTTCGAAATCCAGCATCGAGGTCAGCTGTTGCTCGTTCAGCGTCTTGAACCGGTCCATGCGCCCGCGGTGATACTTCAGCTGCTCTTCGTGACGCGCGACGGTCGTCATCGCGACCTCGATTTCTTCCGGACGCGATCCTGCTTCCAGGAGCCGCAAACGCGCGCGGCTCTCGCTCGCCAGGCCCTCAGTCTTCTCGAGCTCGGCGCGGAGGTCGCGATCCACAATGCGCACGATGGGATCGCCGGCGTTTACGTGCTGGCCTTCGTCGACCAGGACCTCGCTGATCGTCCCTTCGATTTCGGTGCGAACATCGGCATTGTGGATCGGCAGCACGTTGATCGAACCGGCGACCTTTAGTTCCAGCGGCACCACGATCATCAGGAACAGCACTGCGGCGGCGATGAGCCACTTCCGTCCACGGCGGCTCTTGCCATCGCCGTCTTTATCTTTCGAGCGGCTCGACGATTCTCGCGGCTCACGATTGCGCCCAAACAAGCCGCGCACTTTGCTTCTAAATCTCATGCCGATTAGTCCCGCGAAGGCGAAAAAGGCGAGCCGCTGATCGGCCATGATCAGGTATTCGCCAAACGCCCACGCGAAGTAAGTGAGGATCGCGATGGAGGCAATCGCCGCCGGTATGCCGTAGGTGAGATAAATGCGACGCTCGCGCGGAAGCGCTGCGGGGAGTTTGCCCATGAGGCCGCCGAGACTCTTCACGCACGCGCCGACGTAGCGGAACGATTTCTTGCGCAGGTTCGGAATGCCGAGGTAATCGCTGAGCAGGTAGTAACCGTCGAGTTTGATGAGCGGGTTGAAATTGAAAAACGTCTTAATGCCCGAGGTCGCCATCACGACGAGGGCGACGTGATTGATCCAGCCGTCCGTGTCGGTCACGCGCCAGGCGACAGTCGCGAGCGCCCAGATGAAGAGCTCAAAATACGGACCGGCGAAGCTGACCCAGAGGCGCTGCGATTTCGGGAAGAACCACGCGTCGCTCACATTGCAGTAGAACGCCGGCTGCAGGTAGATGAGGAGGAAGCCCATCTCACGCACTTCGCCGCCGAAGTATTTGCACGTCAGGCCATGTGCGAACTCGTGCAGGGTCACGACGACGAAGATGGTCGCGATGAGCAGCGGCACGGTGGAAAAGCTGTAAAGGCCTGCCGCGGCTCCGAGGATTCCGCTCCAGTTAAATGCGGTGATGCCGAAGGCCAGGAGAATGATCGCCGCTGAGACGAAGACAAACTGCGACGTGAAGCAAAAGCGCACCCACGGCAGCAGCCGGTTCAGGATGCTTTCGGGGTCGAGCAGCTTGAAGCGCAGGTTGAGCCAGCCGCCGGCGACCCGGTTCTTCTCCTGCTGGCGGCGCGAGCTGCTTCGGGCGCCGGGCCGCTCGAGCAGGCGGTTCTTATCGAGTGTCTTGACGAACCCGGTGAGCACTTCCGGCGCGAGCGTGGCGCCAAATCTTCCTTCCACGCGCCGCTGCACCTCATCGAGCGGTGTCTCACCGTCGAGCTGTTCTGCGATGTAGCCTTCAGCTTCCTTCAGCCGGAAGAACTCCCTGCTGAGCGGATCCTTGATGACGAGGACCGCGCAGTCGCCTTCCGTCTGAAAGCGACGGTCGAGGTCGGTGCGGAGCTTCGGGAGGGTGGATGGCACGCGTGGGTTCGCTAATGTATGCAAAAAGAAGGCTGCCGAGTTTCCCCGGCAGCCTTCGCTATTAGTGCGATTACTGAGCTGGCGAGCGGACGCGCCGCTCACCGGTTCGTATCGTATTTACAGGCTACCGCTTAGCTGCCGTGACGACCGCCATGCTTGCCATGGCCTTTGCCAGTGCCGCGCGTGTCCTCGGTGCCCTGAGTGGCCGTGCCGGTGTCGTTCTGGGTACCAGTGCCAGTGCCGGTATCCACCGTGCCCTGCGTCTGTGTGCCACCCGTGCCAGCAGTGCCGCCAGTCGCGACCGTGCCGCGTGTGCCAGCTGTGCCGCCGGTGCCCTGCGTACCAGTGCCGGTGTCATTCTGAGTGCCTGTGCCGGTGCCAGTAGCCTGAGTCTGCGTTCCAGTTGCGGTGCCCTGGCTTCCGGTGCCATTGCTGCCGTCTGAAGCGGTGCCGCCTCCGCCGCTAGCGCCGTGCATGACGCCAGGAGCGATACGCTGCTCAAGTTTTTCCAGTTCCAGATTCAGATGTTTCATTGTTTAGATCCTTCTCGCCGTGGGGGTTGGCTGCTACTTGCGTCACACTCGTGCCGCAAATTTCGCGGTTTACCCATGATTACCGCAAAGGCCGTGTATTTATAGAATCGGCAGTGAACCTCGATCCGGACCCCGGAAAATGTTTCACGATTGTAACCTGCGTAAGTCCATCTCTGCGCGCGCCTTGAGTGACGCTAAACGCCGTGTTCGCACGCACCTGCGGCGAAAGTTTCTGCGCGCCGGTGCCGAATCGATGGAAATTCCGCGGCGAATCGCAGGCCGCCGTCCGTTTAGCGCGCTTCCGCGTCAGGTCGGCTGGTTCCCGCGACAGCTCACGGTAGCAGCCGGACGCGATAGAAGGCCGCGGCGGCGACACCGCCATTCGGGTCGCTGATCTCAGTCGGCCCGCTGGTGGCAGGTGTGACGCCAGCCACACCGGGGATGAACTCCCATTCGAGAGCGGTGAGGGCGAGTTTGCGCTCGAGGCGGAATGTCTTGCCGGCGGCACCTTCAAAGCGAACGACGATCGCGTTGCCGCTGCAGCGCATGTCACTGGAGCGGAAGATCACACCGTGATACTCGAATGCGCCAATGTCACTGATGCCGGCGCGAAGGTAGCCGCGTTGATCGTGCGATGGTGCGAGTGCGCGCTGTCCGCGGAATCGATTGCAGGGCTGCTGGCGAGAAGCGCGTGAGTGGCGGCACGTGTACCTGCACTACCCCAAAAGGTTCTCGACACGTGCGCTTTAAGCCCGAGCTTCGCGACACATGCAATCCTTGAAACACCGCCTCCTCGTCGCGTTCCTCACCTTCACCTGCCTTTCCCTCGCTGTGGCGAGGACCAGCGTCGACGGAAAGGTCAAGTTCCCGGCCGATGAGCCGACGTTCACTCTCGAGCTCCCCGCCGGATGGACTTACGAGGCGGATAAAGATGGCAATCTCGATTGCGCACCGGGCGACGATTCCGGCTACATGTTGACGGTTCTCCTCCTGCCGCAGATCAGCAGTCAAAAGGAACTGAAGGCTGCTTTGCCCAAGCTGGCCAAGACGATGGCCGATGGTGCGAAGCTCAAGAACTTCGCAACCAGCGACGTCGAGAGCGATAAAAACGGCAATGGCATCAGCTTCAGCGGCATCGCCGGCCAAGGGGAAATGGAAGGCACCGACTTCGTCGTCTTCGTGCACGGCTTCGAGACAAAGAAGGGAAAGTTCTACGCGCTCGTCACGGCCGGCTCAGAAAAGGCCGACAAGAAGCACGAGAAGAACTACGACGCGATCACCGCATCGATCGAGCCGCTCGAGGAGTAATCGGTCTCTGCGCCCGACCGGCGTCGTCCCTCCGTGTCGCGGGTGCGCCTCTTACGTACGGCAGATGTCATCGGCCGCGGGCCCGGCGTGCGTAGAGACGGCACCGTCGTTTTCAGGCGGAGGCGATCTTCACTGCGCTTTACGATGCAACGGGTGAGCCGCGCGGCTTTACGAAAGTCACACGCGATATCACCGAGCAGTCGCGAAACAGCAGGAGCTCGCGCTCGCGCTGGCCGAGGCAAAGCACGCCGACGAGATCAAGGACCACTTCTTCTCCGTGCTCAGCCGCCCGCTGGGCACGTCGCTGACGGCCGCTCTGGCGGCGGTCAGCTTCATGGCCGAAAACGCCAGCGAAGCGCGGGCGAGCGAACAGTTCGCGCAGCATATCGCCATGATCCGGCGCAACGGGCAGCTCGAAGCGCAGCTGATCGGCGAGCTCCTCGACGGCACCCCCCCTCAGCAACCGCAAAACGCGTGCGAAAATCTCGGCCGCACCCAGGTTGCGAAGCGCAGGTTAGAAGTCGACACTCCGCGGCCCGTGAGCGAATCGATGAGCGACGACGCCCTTTTGCCCAGCCTGCGAACCGACTCGCTGCCGAACTTCCGCAAGCGCCGCTACCTCGGCGACGATCTATGCCTGCCACTCTCGGCCTTCACCGCCGCGGATGGCGAGCGCGTGCGAGAGCTTTACGATTTCCTGCAGGACGCGTTCGCAGTCTTCAGCCCTGCACCGGGCTCGGCGTCCGCGGAGCTCGAGCGGGCTGAGGAGTTCATCCGCGAGCAGGACCTCAGTGCGCGGTTGCGCAGTGTGCGGCAGTTTGGCATCAGCTACCACGACGCGTCGGAGTTGATGGCCAAGACCATCCACGACGTGCGGGGCGGCGGTCTTTCCTTTCTGCTCAATCACCTGCAGTTCGCCCAGATGGGCGATGAGCTCAGCGGCGAGTCCTTGCGCACCTTCTTCTTTCTCACGCGCGACCACCTCAAGATCATGCGCAACGCGCTTCTTGGGCTGGATGACGCCAAGCGCGCGGAAGATCTGCTGCCAAAGCTGCACGGCATCAGCTTCATCGTCGAAAAGTGGACGAACGCGCTCCTCCACGACGCGCAGCGACAGGTTCGCCTCGAGGTCGATTCCCGGTTCGACGGCAACATCTCGGAGTGTTGCGTCGAGTTTGGCGCGCTGGATCGCATCCTCTACAACCTGATCAACAACGCCTCGCGCCACACCGCGACTGACCGCGTCCGGCTCACGATCGTGCCGTTGCCGGCCACCCATCCGCTCGACCTGCGCTTCATCGTCGCAAACGAGGTGAGCGAAACGGAGGCGGCGAACCTCGGATCGCGCGATCCGACCGAACTCTTCCGGCCCGGCGTCTCAAGCACAGGGTCCGGCTTCGGAATGACAGTGGCGGCCGATTTCGTCGCGAACGCCTATGGGCTTGGCTCGCGCGATGAAGCTGTCGCGGGCCAGTATGTCGGCGCGCAGCTGGTCGATCGGCGGTTCGTAGCCTGGTTCCACTGGCCGATCGCCCCCGACATTTAGCACAGCCTTTTTAGATTCAATCGACCGCCGCCCTCTTACTTGGTCGACCTCTGCGGGCTCGGCGGCTCATGCCAGACGACGCGCTTTCCGGCGCGATCGATGTAGCCCCACGACGCGCGTTGGTCGGGGTTCTTCGCATACATCCCGTAAGTGTCCGCGGTCGCGACACACGCCAGCTCGTCGACGAAAACCGGTCTGCGCTGGTGGTCGGTCGCAGGCGCCCAGGCTGGCCCGACATATCGCCGGTTCGTCCCGGCTTGGCACATGCCAGAGATCGGTCACAGAAACTTCGACTCTCATTTGCGGTAGTTGTTTTTGCGCGGAGCAGCAGGCAGCCGAATCCACGCTGAACAAAGCCGAGCTCAAGCAAAGAAGGCCCCAAGCCGCAGACAACGCCGAGATCCTGCAACAACACCAAGCCCCAACCCTCACCTACTACCACCATGCCCCAGCTCATTGTTATCCCACCAGCAAACTTCAGCGTGTCGACCTATTTCGATTTTCCCGCAGTCGCCGGGTTGTCGACCTGGGGTTACCCGGGAGCTCCACCGTATGTCCCGTCCACTTTGAGTGGAGTGCTCGCGCAGCGCCGCCATGAGCTGACAGCTTTTGCCAACAGGGCGCTAGGCACGGCGGCCGGTCTCTCACACCTGCAGGAGATGGCGTCCGCCGCAGAGGCCTCTCCAGCCGAGAACGGTGGCGGCGGCGGTGCTGCTGCTATTCGGCCAGCACGTGCCGAAGCATCCCCAGTGCAAGTGCTGGAAGCCGTAGGAGCGCTCATCATGGAAGAGTCCGCCGTCGACCGTGCTGCGCTCGAGGGGGCGCTCGGAGCCACCGTGATCGAGAATTTCCTCCTGCCCCTCGAGTACCCGGTGGAAGTAGGCGCGGAGCAGACTTCTCCCGGCGACGCGGCGGGCACGCTGCCATGGCATCTGGCGGACGCGAATGTTCAAGCGGCCCGTAGCCGCGGGCTGCAAGGGCAGGGGACCCTCGTCGGTGTCGTCGATACCGGGATCGATGTGAATCACCCCGAGTTTGCCGGAAAGAAGATCCACTTCGCGGAGTTCGACGCTTCGGGACGCCTGCTCAGCAGAACCCCGCGGGACGCAGGGAATCACGGCACGCATGTCTGCGGGATCATCGCCGGGGCAAACAGCGGCGTAGCCCCGAAAGCGGAACTGGCCGTGGCAGCTGTGCTGACGATCCCCGGACCGCGCGGATTGAGTGGTTGGTTCGCGCAGATTCTCGGTGGGATAAACTGGCTGCTGACCGAGCCGTTTGATGGGACGGACGTGGAACCCGGGGTGGATGTTTTCAACGCCTCGCTCGGCGGCGTCGGCTACAGCGATTATTACTACAACGCGCTAGCCAATGCGCGCCTGACCACCGGCACCGTTCTCGTTGCTGCGATCGGCAATAGCGGCCCTGGCCAGAATAATCATGGGAGCCCGGGAAACTACGACATCGTAGTGGGTGTCGGGGCGATCGATGCCGCACACAATGTCGCGTCGTTCAGCGATTGGGGGTCAGTTTCCCAGCACGGCGCGCTGCGCAAGCCGGACCTGTGTGCGCCCGGGGTAGCAGTCGTCTCATGTGTGCCGGGCGGCGGCTACGCGCCAATGAACGGCACCTCGATGGCTTCTCCCGTTGTGGCCGGCGCACTAGCCTTGCTCCTCCAGCAGAATCCGCCGCTATTGCTCAACGCCAACGCCCTGATTGCCCGCCTCTTTAGTTTGACCGCTCCGCTCTCGGGCTCGGCCAATCAGATGCGCAGCGGGCGGGGGCGCCTCGACTTGACCGGCATCTAGTCGAGCGTTAGCTGACCTTGATGGTTGATCCCGCAGTCCGCGACTTGCTGGGCGC
>CADCTA010000051.1 GCA_902805675.1 uncultured Chthoniobacterales bacterium
AAGGCTCCGACACCCTCGGCGCGAAACTCGTCCCGCAGCTCGCGGAGCAGTTTAAAGCGCAGAACCCCGGCACCACCTTCGACATCGCCGCCGAAGGCTCCACCACCGGCATCGCTGCCATCACCGATGGCACCGCGCAGATCGGCATGTCGAGCCGCCGCGCGAAACCGGCGGAAGTCGGCGCCGCCACGGGCAAAGGCGTGAACATGAAACCGATCATCGTCGCCTACGACGGCATCGCGGTCATCGTGAACGCCAACAACCCGATCAAAGCCCTGACCCGCGCGCAGGTAGAGCAGATCTTCACCGGCAGCGTGACCGACTGGAGCGCAGTCGGCGGCACCGGCGGCAAGATCTCCATCTACACGCGTAACACTTCCTCGGGCACCTACTCCGACTTCAAGGAGCTGGCCATGAAGAAGCGCGACTACGCCGGCGGCTCGCAGAAGATGGCGGGCAACGAGCAGATCGCCTCCGAAGTAAGCAAGAACCCGAACGGCATCGGCTACGTCGGCCTGGCTTACATGAAAGTCGGCGGCATCAAAGTCGTGCCAATCGACGGCACCATGCCTTCCATCCAGACGGTCCAGGGCAAGAGCTACCCTTATGCGCGCCCGACGTTCTACTACACAAACGGCGACCCACAGGGCGTCGCGAAGCAGTTCGTCGACTTCACGCTCAGCGGCGCCGGCCAGAAGGTCGTGGCTAACGTGGGATTTGTTCCGGTTAAGTAAGACTAACGGTTAGGTCAAAGAGGAGAGCCCGCTGGGAGAGATCCCAGCGGGCTTTTCATTGCCCATGAACAACCACGTGCCACCGGGTGGCAATTCGGCGGATCAACCACCTCGCTCGTCGATCGCCGCACGAATCGCGCACTAACCGGGCCACAGCGAGCCGGTCCGGAGCCGCTCGATTGAGCGTTGCCCGTGCATGGAGCACATTGGGCCCGTGCCCCGGGATTTTACCACCGCGTCGAGATGAACGACGTTGCCGTCGCCCGGCGCCTCGAATACGCCACGCTCAGCTGGAACGTCGTCGAAGGCGCTGTTTCGATCACCGCCGGCCTGCTCGCCGGCAGCGTCGCCTTGGTCGGCTTCGGCGTGGATGCTTTCATCGAGAGCGTCTCCGGCGCAGTGCTGCTCTGGCGGCTCCAGGCAGGCGAGCTCGGCGAGAGCCGCGAGCGGGCCGCCTTGCGTCTCGTCGGCGTCAGCTTCCTTCTGCTGGCGGCTTATGTGCTTTTCGAAGCCACCGCGTCGTTGCTCAGGCGTGAACCGCCGGAGGCGAGCACGCTCGGCATCGTCATCGCAGCGACCTCCTTGCTGATCATGCCCCTGCTCGCCCGGGCCAAGCGCCGCGTCGCCGCACGCATGAACAGCCGCGCGCTCGCTGCGGATTCACGCCAGACCCAGCTTTGCGCGTACCTCTCCGCCATTCTCCTCGTCGGGCTGGCGCTGAATTATCTCTTCGGCTGGTGGTGGAGCGATCCGCTGGCCGCGCTCATCATGGTGCCGATCATCGCCCGTGAAGGCATCGAAGCCCTGCGCGGCGAAACCTGCGGCTGCTCGACTTAACCCACCACCCTTGGATTGACGGACGCCAACGACGGCTCCGGTCCGCTCCGGATCGCCAAGCCTCCCCTCATCGAAGCCCGCCGCGCGACTGACGATTCAGTCGCAGCCCACCTTACCTGGTGAGGTGATAAGCCTCGACCAGCGCAATGCCGGTCGTGCCATCCTTGCCGCGGACAATGGCGGTGTAATTGCCGGGATACAACGTGGCCACGATTGCGCTCTCCCGGTCATGCACCGGCGGGATCGTTGTCTCTGCGATTTCCCTTTCGCGACCAGCCTTCCAGTCGTCGCTCAGGTCAATCAATTCGCCGTTCACGTCCCGGAGTTCCAGCACCGGATCCTGCAACGCTGTGGCGATCGCCGCCGGAAGCGACGGCCCGATCGCGCGCACGAGAACGCGGGTCGGGTTCGAGCCAACGACAATCAGCCCGCCGATCATCACATTCTCGCCGGTGCCTACGTTGCCGCGCGTCGCGATGTTAGCCATCGACGCGCTCGCTCCCTGCTCGAGATCGTACACTTCAACGAGCGCAACACCCGCCGCGCCGTTCTTGCCGCGCACGACAGCGGTGCAAGGGCCCGGCGGCAATGCCGCGAGGAGCAGAGACTCGAGCTCGCTCGTGGGCGCGAGGCCGCTCGCCGCGACCGCGTCTTCCTGCGACGCGCCGCTCTGCGTATCCACTTTCCAATCGTCGTTGCGCACAATATTTCCCGCGCTGTCGTGCAGCTCGAGAGTGGTGTCGCTGACCGCGCCCGCGATGCCGGCCGCGCCGAGCGACGGCCCGATCGCGCGGATCGCGACCTTCTTTGTCGCGCCGGGCGCGCCTTTGATGATGAAGCCGCCGATCAACGCGCCATCCCCTTCACTCACGAAGCCACGCGTCGAGATATTGCCGAGGAGATCCGGCTCGGCCGCCGTGGTGCTCTGAAAGATATCGATCGTGCCCTGGCTTGTGCCGACGACGAAGAGCCGCCGCGAGCCGGGATCGAAGACCATGTTCCTGGCGTCGAGGCTCGTGTGTTCGCCAAGCGGCTCGTAGGTGTTGGCGTCGTAAGCGGTGATCCGGTGCGGCCTGGGCTCAAAGTCGTCAGGCCCGGACGTTGTTTGCGTAGCGTACAAACGATTGCCCACCTCATCGACGGCGAACGTGCGTACGCCGAAGTATTCGCCTCCTGGCGCGAACTCCGTCTCAAGCTCTCCCGTTAACCCATTCAGCACTGCGATCCTCGTGTCAGAGGCCTGTGGGCTTGGCGACGTCGACCGTATGATGCTGACGAAAACCTTTCCGGTCCGTTTGTCCACCGCGATGCTGCTCGGGGCTGGTACCGTTTCGGAACCGACAACGACATTCGTCGTCGTATCGATCGTCGCCATCGTACGGCCGTGGACCGCATAGAGGCGGCCGAGTACAGGATTCACCGCGATCTTTGGCACGCTCGGCCACCCACCACCATCGGTGAGATAAATGGTGTCGACGAGCGTCTCCGAGCCTGCGTCATACACTGCCACCTTGATGCGGCCGTACGGGTAGCGCACAAAAGGCGGCGGCGACGCCGGCTCGATGAGCCCGACGTAAATCCGGCGTCGCGTGTCATCGACTGCCACCGGCGCGTCTGGCTGCATGCCCGGGACCGCGATGGAGCTGCGCACCTGATTGGTCGCGCCGTCGAGCACGTCAATCACCGGCGTTTCACGATTAGCGCCGGAACGGGGCACGTACACGCGGTTCAGCCGTTCGCTTACCGCAACACTGCGCGGCTGAGTTGCAAATGCATCGGACGAGGGAGGTCCCGCCACCTCGAGTGGGACTCGCGCTGTGACATCTCCGCTACTCGCCTGCAGAACGAGCAACTCTGCCGCCGCTGCATCTGTGACGTAGAGGCGATCGGTGCCAGAATTCGCAGCCATGCCGAGCGGCCGGTAGCCGACAGTGATCTGTGTTCGGTTCAGCGTCGCGAGATCGACGACGGTCACAGCGGATGCTGCCTGCCCGTAATCGTGAAGAAAGAACACATCGTCGCCGCCCTCCACGTCTGTAACGGCACTGTGCCTCTGGCGCACGATTTCACGCCTGAACTCGAGCGTGTCCGCCGCATACTCGTAGCCGCCTACGAAGATCGCGTTGCGCGAGGGCGAAACGGCGAGGGAGTAGGCCCAGGGCACATTCTGCGTGTTCTCCATCACCAGCTCACCATTTTCGCCATCGAGCACGAAGATGCCGATGCGCTGGTCGACCCGGCCCGAGAAGTAGACGCGGTTGTTCGCCGGGTTAAAAGCAGCCGCGTTCGCATTCGGCATCGCCGTGGGGATAGCCTTGAAGGTATCGGTCGCGCTGTCGATGACCACGCCGGGTTTGCCGACACCCTCGCTATTGTGGCCCATCACGAACACCTTGTTCGAAACGGGGCTCAGGACGAGGAAGTTGCCCGCGTCGGTCTTTAAGGTCGTGATCACCTTCGGCTGGTCCCTGGCGCCATCGATCACGAGCACGTTTCCGAAGCCGTCCGCGATGTAGACTTTGTGGTTGTTCGGATTGACCACGATCCTCGACAAGTCGCTCAAATTCTCGACGCGATTGATCGCCGGCAGAATCAGGTCGGTTCCTTCGCCAGTCAGGTTCTGGTTCGTGGCACCATCGATGACGCGGAGCACAAACTTCGGTCCATCGAGCTGGCCCAGCACATAGATCTTGTTGCCGAGGGGCGCGGCGCTTGGATCGACGGCGATGGCGAACTGCAGGAAGCGATTGATCGAGTTGGCGTAGCGACCGAGGTTCACACCTCCGATGATCTTTTTCGTCGCGGTGTCGATCACCTTGATAGCCTCCTCGCTCTGACCTGATGACGGCCAGCCACCAACATAAAGCCGGTCCGTCACGGAGTTGATCGCGAGGTGCCGCGGCACGTGGACGTCTGGGCCTGGCGCGAGATCAAGCACGCCCGCGGCGGTGGTGCCGGGCGGCTGCGCATGCGCACCGATCAGCGCGAACGATGAAATGAAGGCCGCGACCGCTGCAGTCCGACAGAAGACAGTAGAATTCACGGGAGGGGTAAGAAGGGGCCGAGCCTAGCTGAACCCGCTCCGCTTGTGGAGTCCTTTTTTTGGATGGTGCGGGTTTACTGCGCGCTTCGTAGGTAGATTCGCCGCCGCCCGAGTCGGGAGGGATTTCCTGGGGACAAGCAGGGTCGATGCAATCGCGGGTTGCCGTCTGCGCGGCGCGCTCCGGGAGCCGCCCGGCTAACGCCCTGAAGCCTTGCGTCGGCGCATCACCAGCAGCGCTGCCGCTCCGACGCCGAGCAGCGCATAGGTGCCTGGCTCCGGGACCGCCTGGAAGTCGCTCAGCACCACGTCAGAGCCCGTGTAGCTGACCGCGAACGATCCCGTCCCGTCGCTCGTCGCGACGCGACCACCGTTCGGCGCATTGGCGAAGGCTCCGGTCAGCGATGCCGCATCCAGGATCGTAAACGCATCCGTAGGTGCAACGCCAAGCAGACCGCCCTCGAAGCCATTGATGAAGCTCACATCGAGGAAGCCGGCCAGCGTCGTTGCTCCGCTCGTCGCGCGATCGAATTCCGTCGGCAGACGCCCGCCAATCTCGATCGTGAAGCGCGCCGCCTCTTCGAACACAAGATCGCCGCTCACGATCAGCATCCCGGCTGCGTCCGGCGCGCCGGGCGACAAGTCGCCGCCGTTCGCGATGCTCGCGTTGATCGTGCCGCTTCCCGCGACGCTGCCGCCATTGATATCGAGCGGCGACGAAGCCGAGACGCTGCCGCCATTCAGCACGAGCGAGCCGGCCGATTGCGTATAGGCGCCGTCGAACGCGATCGTGCCGCTCTGCGCTTCGACGGTTCCGCTGTTCGCAAACGAGACGCCGGTGCCAAACGTCGTGCTGCCAACCCCGCCGGACTTCGTAAACGTGCCGGCGTTCACAAAGCTTCCCTCCGTCGCGCCTGACGCGAGCACGAAGCTGGCGTCGTTCTGGGCGGTGAATGTTCCCGCGCTCGTGTTGTTGAAGCCGCCGCCGTCGAGCATCGCCACATTCCCGGAATCGCTCCAGGTCGCGACCGATGCGTTCTCAAGCGTACGGCCGAGCGTCTTCGTGGCCGAGCCGCTGATCGCGAGCCCGCCTTCCGTGCGCGTCGTGCCGGTGCCGGCCATTGTGCCGCCGGTCCAGCTGAAAGCACCCGTCGACGTGAACGTGCCACTCCCGCGCAACACCGCCGTGGACCCGCTGAGCGTCGCCGTGCCGGTAGTCGCGCGGCTGTTGAAGTCATTACGGCCGCCGCTGATCACGCTGTTTGCAACGTCGTAGGTGCCGGCGACGACATTGCTGCCGAGCGCGGTGCTGCCGGTAAACGACACCGTGCCGTCTCCCGTCACGCTCGACGCGCCCTGCAGATTCTGATCACCCGCGAAGCTGAGCTGCGCCCCGCCGCTCACGACGAAGCTGCCACTGCTCGTGCCGCCGCCGAAAAACCCAAGCGTGCCAGTCTGAGCCTGCACCGCGCCGGAGTTGTTGAACGCCACCCCACCCGTGAGCGAGCTCAGCCCCGTGCCTGCCGATTTCGTGAAGCTGCCCGCATTGTTGAAAGCCGATGGGCCACCGAACGACGTGAAGCTGTTGTCGCTTTGCGCGTCGAAGCTCGCGCCGCTCAGGTTCTGGAACGCCGCGCCTTGCAACATCGTCAAACCACCGCTCGTCCAGGTAGTCGTCGTGGCGTTGTTGAAGGTCCGCCCGAGCTGCTTGAACCCGGAGCCGCTCAGGAGCACGCCGCCGTTCGCGTTCACTACGCCGCCGCCCGCGAGCGAACCCGCCTGCCAATCGATCAGCCCGCCCACCGTCAGCGCAGCATTCCCGGCGACCGAGCCGTTGTTGGTCAGCGTCAGCTTCCCATTCAGCGTCAGCGGATTGTTCAGAGTCAGGAACCCGGACAGCGTAAGATTCTCGATCGTCACGCCGCCGATGATGTCCTGCGTGACACGCGTCGTCCCGCTCGGCCCTGGGACGGTCACGTTGTAAGTCGCGCCCGCGGGTCCGCCGTTGTTTGGAACTTCGAGCGTGGACCATTTGAGTGACTCGCTCCAGTTGCCTTCCGTGCCGGCCAGCCAGCCGGCATCTCTGGTCTGCGCCTCAGCGGTGGCGGCAAGCAGCGCTCCGCCGACTGCGAACGCACAGCATCGGAGCAGATTTGCGGCAGAAAAAAGCGTCGTCCGGATCATCATGCGCCGACCGTAGAAGCGCCGCCGCCGCAGACAAAGCGACGAACGTGTGACGTTCTCGTGGCGCGATGGTGAACCCCGCGCGACTCAACCACAGGCGTCGGATTGTGTTGCGGCTAAGTGAAGACGGAGTCAGGCAAACAGGAGCCCGCTCGGACAGACTTCAGCGGGCTTTCTAATGCCGACGCTCACCCGCAGCACCGATACCTGCGGCGGCCAGGGCCAGGATGACAATGCATAGTCAAAATGGGACTACGCTTGTCGCCACGCCTACGGCAATCGTCTCCCGCGCTCGTAAGCATCGCCGTGTCCAGGCGACCTGACGCGCAACGCGTTCAGACCCTGGGAACAGCCTTCCGCCCGTCGCGTTCAGCGCGCCGTTTCACCGCAATCCGAAGAACCGCGCAAAACAGCGTCGCACCCACCAGCAGCGCCGAGGTGGCGGGTTCGGGGACGACGCCGATGTTATCCATGTGGCCGAACCCCATCCCGATGAACATTCCATCGTAGGTAAACGGTCGCACGTCGGCCGCGGTATTCGTAAGCCCGAGGCTGATATTTTGCAGATCAGGCACCGCGGTGAAACTGGTCTCGCCAAGCGACAGATTGCGGAGGAACAGACTGCCGGAACCCTGGCCGGCGTTCGCCGTGAAATCCATCTCAAGGCGAATCTGGTACCAGGAGAGATTCGCCAGGGTGATGCTGGAGAGGTGAGAAGTACCTCGCCCGGCCTCCTGGATGACGAGCCGCGCACCATTGCTGGTCATGGTTCCAAAGAGCGGCCCTGTTTCGCTGGCCTGGTTTATGACCGAATCCGTATCCGTGATGCTGTCGTGCCCAAGCCCAAAGAGGGCCATCGGCGTGAAGACCGGATAGACATCGATCTGCAGAACGACGCTCGTCTCCAGACCGGTAAACTGGGCGAAGCTGAAGTTTGAATCATTCGTGCGGGCAGCGAAGCTGCTGAACGAGCTCGGGCCTTGCAGGACAGTGCTGGGATTGATCCCGCTGCCCTGGTCGACAGAGATCCCGCCAAATCCTCCCACGAGCTGCCATCCGTCCTGACCGCCGAGGGAGGCACGCCGCGTCAGTTCTTCAGCGGAGTAAATCTGGGCGCGGGCAGCCGGCGAGAGAGCGAACAGCAGTGCGCCGGCCAGCCCGATTAGCGCCGCATTCCGAAGGGCCTTCGCTTTCCTTTGGCCGGTGAGTTGTGACGCCACCCGCGGGGTATCTCAGATTAAAACCGCGACTGTCAACGGTCCATGCATACCGGCGATGGGAATGCTGAAGATGCTGTGGATCCAGCCCGCCGTCGTCGGTTTGGTCCCCTCATTCATGATCCGCCGGTCGGTCTTGTTGCCGATGGAAATGCCGCGTTCAAATCGAAAGATCCCCGAGTTGTCGTCGCCAAGGATGGCGAGAACCGTCGAACGCGGCCCCTGAATTGTGAGGTTCGCATTGAACAGCTGAATCAACTCAGTCACGACGATCGTGCCGGTGACCGCGAAGCCGATCGTGTCGCCGGATTGCGCTTCGGCGAGCGTCTGGCGCAGGGAGCCCGGTCCGCTGTTAATCGCGCTGGTGACGGCGTGCGTGGCTGCGGCCGCACTTCCCGCGGCACGCGCCGCGGGCAATATCATCAGGGCGAACAAACGGCGAAGGGAATAGCTGACTGCGTTCATGGTGAAGAGAATCCTCCTGTTGGTGGAAGGCTACGCTCCGGCTGAGCTGCCCCTGGCATTTCGTCTAGCGCCACTACGACGCGGCCGTGGCGGGTTCGGAAGTCTAAATACTTGTCGGATGTTGTCCGACTTGCCTTGCCGGGCATAGAAGATCACCATCGCTCTAGAAATTCACCGCCGCGCGCCAGTCGTTGAGCGCGGGACGGAACTCCCGAGGCCGCCGCCGCCGCGTCGAGCCGACAATCTCTTTGGTAACGATCCTGTTAAGAAAGCAAAGCAATCGTTCGTCCCCCAGATGCCGTATCAGTTGTACGGCAGGACGGATGGCCTTCGCTCAAAGTCTGCGAGCGCAGCCCTCACCAAAAAGTCACCTCATGCCCACGTCTCCCCATCCACGCTTCCGCTGCCGCGCCGCCCGTATCTTCCTCGCACTTGCACTTTGCTCAGCCGCTTTCGGAGTTGGGCCGCTGACTTTTTCCCACACCGCGGCGGCCTCGGGCTGGGCGGTGATCGCCTCGCCGAACGTCAAGGACTCCTCCAGCAACGAGCTCCAGGATGTCACCTGCGTCTCGGCTTCGGATTGCTGGGTGGTGGGTTCCTTCCAGACCAGCAGCAGTCCGCTGCGCACGTTGATCGAGCATTGGGACGGCGCCTCGTGGAGCATTGTCCCTTCGCCAAACGTCGTCGCCACCGGCAATAATCAACACAACCGGCTCGTCGACGTGGCTTGCTCCTCAAGCACCGACTGCTGGGCGGTTGGCACGTATCGCGACCAGGAGACCGATCGCACTCTCATCCTGCGGTGGAACGGGACATCCTGGTCCATCACTCCTTCGCCTAACGCCAGCTCGAAGGGCAATGGCTTGGCCAGCGTCACCTGCAGCTCCGCGAACGATTGCTGGGCGGTCGGCGGATATGACCCCGACGTGGCGGCGTTGAATGGCGCGAGCGCCACCCTCATCCAGCGCTGGAATGGAAGCGCCTGGTCGATTGTGCCCTCGCCCAACGAAGCCGGCAGCAACGCCGCGGCCCCCGCAGCGAATGGCCTGTCAGACGTGACCTGCACGTCGGCTTCGGATTGTTGGGCGGTTGGTGGTTCCAAGGAGTTCCTGCAGCCAAGTCGCACGCTCATCGCGCGCTGGAACGGCGCGGAGTGGTCGCTCGTTCCCTCGCCGAATAGCGGAGCTCGAGACTACAATGGTTTGGCAGCGGTGAGCTGCGCGTCGGCTTCGAATTGCTGGGCGGTGGGGAGTTACGAACCGGAGGATGAACCCGAGCGCCCGCGAACGTTCATCGCGCGCTGGAACGGGTCTGTGTGGGCAGCGGTTCCCCCGGGCGAGCAGGGACGGAGTGGCAGCCTACTCGCTGTGACCTGCCCGGCGGCTACGGAGTGTTGGGCTGTCGGCACGCATATTGAAAGGTGGGATGGCAACTCCTGGAGCGTCTCTCCCGCGCCCAACGGTGGGGTCGGCGTGGCGTGCTCCTCCACCGAGGAGTGCTGGGCAGTAAGTCAAAGGCGCGACCCGTTTGAGACACTGATCCTGCGTTACACGCGCGCCGCCGCAGGCGCACCGGCTCAACTGCTGAACATCTCGACTCGAGCACAAGTGCAGTCGGGTAACAATGTGCTGATCGGTGGCTTCATCATCACCGGGAGCGACCCGAAGAACGTCCTGTTGCGAGCCATCGGGCCATCGCTCAGTGGCACCGGAGTCCAGGGTGCGTTGCAGAATCCCACGCTCGAGTTATTCCAGGGGAACACGCTTCTGGCGAGCAATGACGACTGGAAGCAGAATCAGCGGGCGGAGATCGAAGCGACTGGCATCCCGCCGACGAACGATGCGGAGTCTGCAATCGTGCGCAGGCTCGGCCCCGGCACTTACACCGCCGTCGTGCGCGGGGTGAACAGCGCCGCGGGCGTCGCCTTGGTCGAGGCGTATGATTTGGAACAAGGTGTCAACGCGCAGCTAGCTAACCTCAGCACCCGGGCGTTCGTGCAGACGGACGATAATGTTCTGATCGGCGGCGTGATCGTCGGCCCCGCGAACACCAGCAGCAGAGTGCTGGTCCGCGCCATCGGACCATCGCTGGCTGGGTCTGGAATCAGCAATGTGTTGGGAGATCCAACCTTGGAGCTGGTGGACAGCAACGGGGTAGCAATCGCGGTCAACAATAACTGGAAAGAGACCCAGCAGAGCGAGATCGCTGCTACCGGTGTGCCGCCAAGTGATGATCGCGAATCGGCGATTTTGCAGCTACTGCGAGCAGGCAACTACACCGCGATCGTGCGCGGGAAAGACAGCACCTCCGGTGTGGCCTTGGTTGAAGCATTCAACCTGCGATAAATCCACACGTGCCGATCGCCTCACCTCTCCATGCACAGCAGCTTGAATCGCGCCGGACGCGCGGCCAGATATCCCATGAAGAACGATGATGTAGCGAAGACAAACACCTATGAAGAAATCCCTGTTTAAGACTCTCTTGACCCTCAGCGCCTTTGCCATGACGAGCGCGATGTCGCTCCAGGCGGAGCCAATCTACGTGCTTACCTCCGGCAATCGCCTCCTGACGGTCGACAGCGCAACGCCCGGCACCGTCACCAAAAACGTTCAGATCACCGGACTGCAGTCAGGCGAGACACTCCACGGCATGGATTTTCGGCCAGCCACCGGGCAGCTTTACGCCCTCGGCAGCACAGCTCGGATCTATCTCATCGACGAGAATACGGGCGTGGCCACGGTCTCCTCGACTTTGACGGCGGATGCGGCTGACATGACTGCGCCGTTTGCCGGCCTCGACGGCACGCGTTTTGGCGTCGATTTCAACCCGGTGCCAGACCGTCTGCGCGTCGTCAGCGACACTGATCAGAGCCTTCGCATCAATGTGATGACCGGCGCGACGACAACAGACGGCAATCTTGCTTATGCGGCGAGCGGTGATCCAAACAGCGGCGCAAATCCAAACGTGGTCGGTTCCGCCTACCGTAACGCCTTTTCCGGCGCGCTCGTGACGGAACTCTATGGCATCGATTCGAATGTGGACGTCCTTGTCACCCAGGATCCTCCTAATGCAGGCACCTTGACCACGGACGGTCCGCTCGGTGTCGATACCAGCGATGCAGTCGGATTCGACATCTCCGGCCTGACCGCTCAGGCGTATGCCTCCCTGACCACGGGAGGAACCACCAACTTGTATACGATCAATCTCGACTCAGGCGCAGCCACTTCAGTGGGTGCTATCGGTGGCGCAGCAAGTCTCGGCACCGACACGGTCGTGGATATCGCAGCACTGGTGAACCCAGGCGCACGCCTGCGGAATATGTCGACACGCGGTCGCGTCGACTCAGGTGAGAACATCTTGATCGCCGGCATCATCAATCGCGGCGGCGGTCCTGCCGGCGTAGCCGCCCGTTATGTCATCCGCGCCGTCGGCCCCGGCATGTCAGGGCAAGGCGTCGGCACACCTCTGGCCGATCCCGTGCTGACGCTGCACGACAAGGACCGCAATGTCATCGCTTCAAACGACGACTTCTCCTCTTCGCCTGACGCAGCAGCGATCACGGCTGCCGGGCTGGCGCCGACGGATGGCAAGGAGTCAGCCATCCTGGTCACGCTGCCGGCAAATTCCAACTACACCGCGCAGGTGACTTCGAAAGACGGCACTCCTGGAGTGGCGCTCGTGGAAGTCTACGAACTTCCGTAGGGCGCTCGGCAAGTTTCAATCAACGCGCCGCCATTCAGGCGGCGCGTTTTTTGTTTGCGTCCCCTCCGCTCGGCTCAGCGGATTTCAGATTCCGCGCGGCGGTGCCCGTCCGCTGCGCCGGCTACGCGCGCGGGCGGGCGAAGTCTTCAGCGAGCAGCGCGTAGAGGTGAAAGTCTTTCGGTTCGCCGCGAGCAATGCGGTAACGCCGCAGCGTGCCTTCACGGGAAAAGCCGCAGCGCTCGAGCAGGCGAATGGATGCCTGGTTGCTCGTCATGACAAAGGCGTGAACGCGGTTGAGGCCGAGCTCTGAGAATCCCCAGCTGAGCACTGCTTCGACGGCGCGGCGCATCACACCCTGTCGCCAGTAGTGCGGCGCCAACTCATATGCGAGTTCGGCGTGCCGATGGTCGGGCGACCAGCTGTTGAATCCGCAGATGCCGATCGCCCGATCGTCCGCTGCCGCGACAGCGAAGCAGAATGATGTGCTGTTTGCATAACCGGCGATATCCCGTTGCACCGACGCCGCCAGCGACTCAAGCGTCGGAGCTGGGATGCTCGTGTGCTCGATGACTTCGGGTTGTGACAGGTAGTCGAGGAACGCCCGCTCGTCTCCGAGTTGAATCGGTCGAAGACGGAAGTCTTCGAGTTCTAGCATCGGCTGGCTCTTCCGGGCTTCGACAGGAGCGCGAGCGGTCACAGACGTTCCTCGTACTCTAGCCTCTGATGGCTTTCCAGCGGACGCACGCTTCACCTGTGCAAGGGATTAGGGGGAGCTCCTCGAAACGAGTCGTCGCAGGAGATGACTTTTCCACAGCCACAGTCCTGTCAGGACCAGCACAGGGATGGAGGCAAACCGAACGACGGGCGTAGTTCGGAAGTTCTGCAAACGGACTGTAGACGTAACCGACGATCGGGATGCTAAAGACGACGTGAATCCAGCGAGTCAGCGTGCGTTTGGTCGATTCCTTCATACTCTGCGTTTGTAATGCCTAACGAGTTCCGAAATCAACTCCGGCGAGCTGTGTGCATCCGCCTGCGCAAACACGCGCAGCAGATATCCCGCGAGGCCAGACCGTCTTTTCGCAACGGGGGCCAGCTGCCGTACGGCGTCGCACCGGGAATCTGCTGGACTCCGCGAGCGAGCCACCGCGTCCGTCTCCTGCTCGACCTCGGGCGTGAGTGTCACGCGACGCGAATGCCGCAACTGAGCGGTCGCATCAAGCGCGAAGGACGCGTGACTCTACCGCGCAGGAGGCACGCTCTGCACGAACGACTGCAGGTCTCCGATCAGCGGTCGAATCGATCTGGCGCAGCTCCTTTCGGCGGCCTGTGTTTGCGTCAAGCGGCTGGTCCAGATCCGAGAGGCGTTCAGCGGAGCGTGCGGCGGCTCCGAGTCCTGCCCGCATACGTCACACAATTGTTACATGCCCGTCGTGACGCCGTCACGGAAACCCGCCAGAGTTAGCCATGCGATCGATCATCCTCCACCTCATCGTCACCGCCCTCACCTTTGCCGCGTTGCCCGCCGCTCACGCGGATCGGCTCGTCATCAAAGGCTCCGACACACTGGGTGCCAAGCTTGTGCCGCAGCTGGCGGAGGAGTTCAAAGCGAAGAACCCGGACACGACATTCGACATCGCGGCCGAAGGCTCCACCACCGGCATCGCTGCCTTGATCGATGGCACAGCGCAGATCGGGATGTCCAGCCGCCACGTGAAGCCGGCGGAGAAAGCGGCAGCGCAGTCGAAGAACGTGACTTTCAACGAAATCGTGGTCGCGCATGACGGGCTCGGTGTGGTCGTGAATGCGAAGAACCCAATCGCGAACCTGACGAAGAAGCAGGTGGAGCAGATCTTCACCGGCGAAGTAAGCGACTGGAGCGCAGTCGGCGGCGCGGGCGGCAAGATCTCGATCTACACGCGGAACACTTCGTCCGGCACCTACTCCGATTGGAAAGAGCTCGCCATGAACAAGCGCGACTACGCGCCGACCTCGCAGAAGATGGCGGGTAACGAGCAGATCACCGCCGAAGTGGCCAAGAACCCGAACGGCATCGGCTACGTGGGCCTCGCTTACCTGAAGGCCTCGGGCGTGAAAGCGGTGAAGATCGACAATCTCGAAGTGAGCTCAGAAACCGTGCGGACCCAGAAGTGGGCTTACGCGCGCCCGACGTTCTTCTACACGAACGGCGAGCCTTCCGGCAGCGTGAAGCAGTTCGTCGATTTCGCCCTCGGCGAAGAAGGCCAGAAGATTGTCGAGCGCGTCGGCTTCGTCGGCGTCGATTAGGCGCGTTCATTCACGGCCGCGAAGCGGAGCGTTGTAGCGTGCGCTGTCTCAGCGCATTCCACAGTGTGGCCCAGCCCGAGCGTTCCCGCTGGGGACAGCCGACGCTACAACGCGCCGGTTTAGCAACAGGCGATTGCCACACTCGGCTCGTCGCGCCGCCGCAGCTTCGTGAGCGCGCGCAGGTCACGCTTGAACTCGGGGTCGCCGCTCGCGCAATCCTGCAGGCACTTGAGGTTTGCCTCCAGCTCGCGGCCTCGCTGTTCCGGCAGCGAGTAGATGACCCAGTTCTTCTCCTGCTTCGTCTCCACCATGCCGCGGCTGCGCAGATACGCGAGGTGCTTGGAGACCTTCACCTGCGGCTCACCGAGGATCTCCTGGAAATGGCAGACGCAGAGCGGCGTCTCTGCGAGGAGATGCAGGATGCGCAGCCGCGTGCGATCGCAGAAGCACTCGTAGATCTGCGTCAGCTCCATCACTTCTTCTCCCAGATCTGCCAGCGTTCCTTGCCGCCAAAGATCGGCAGCGAATCGGTCACCGCCTCGTCGCTCACCCGCTCGAGATAGTAGCCAAGCACCGCGTCCGCCGCCGCGGGCGTGAGCGGATGCGGTGGCGGGTCATCGTTCTGTCCATAAAAGAACGTGCCCACCAGCCTGCCGCGCTCGACCAGCAACTCCGCCATGCGCCGCGCATAAGCCGGCCACATCCTCGGCGGCAGCGCGCAAAGGAAGGTGCGCTCATAGACGACGTCGAATCTCTCCCGCCCGAAGTCGTTCGCGAAGAAATCCGCCAGCACCACCTTGTCGGCTAGCTCACCGAGCGCTTCTCGGGCGCGTGCCACGCCGGACGGCGAGTAGTCGATCGCCAGCACCTCCCATCCAGCAGCATGGAATGCCTGCACCTCGTAGCCAAAGCCGCATCCGGGAATGAGCACGCGCCCCGGTCGCGGCGCTGTCCCTAGCCACCGCCTCAGCGCAACTGGAACCCCACCCTGGTCCCACGGCGTGCGACCTTCGCGATAACGGCTATCCCAAAACTCGACGTCAGTATCGCTGGTCACTTCTGTACCTTAACAGAAGCCGCTCGACTCAGCAGCAGGCGCCGGCCTGGGTCGTGACGGCTTCTTCCGTATCGGTGTTCGATCCGCAGCCCTCGCCGTCGATCCCGCATTTCTCCTTCGCCAGACAATCGGTGTGTTTCTCGCCGAGGCGGATCTCCACGAGATCGCCGGAGAGCTCCGCGCTGGCGATCGGATATTGCGCGACCACGCAACAGTCATATTCCACCTCGACCGGGAGATCGTCGTGGGGCAGCACCTGGTCACCGAGCTGGAGGATCTTCGCGAAGGTGCCGGCCGTGAGGCGATGCTCCACGTCGTCGGCCACGTAGGTCTGCAGCAGGCACGTATCCGTGGTTTCGTGCAGTTGTCCGCCGCAATCGATGAACCGCTTGGTCACGTGTCCCACTTCGGTGATGTGGAAATGCGCCGGAATCCCGTCGCCGTCGGGCAGAATGAAGCGCGGCACGGCCTCCGGATGGAGCGCGAGCGTCGCCTTGAGATCTTTCAGTTTCATGTCGCATCTGTATTCCTGTATAGGCATATTGCAAGCGCGCACCTTCCGCGCCCGTAGCCCGAGCGCAGGGGAATCAACTTGCCTGGGGACGGAGAACACGCACAGTGGGTCCGTCAGGATTTTTGCCGGCATAGCTCAGTTGGTAGAGCAGCTGATTTGTAATCAGCAGGTCGTCGGTTCGAGCCCGTCTGCCGGCTCTCTCTCCCGCGCTTGAGGCAGTGCCGGCTGAGCTGCGGTAAACAAAAGCGCTTGGGCTCGCAGCCGACAGCGATAACAGTCCACTAGGATGAACGCTGAGTTTGTCATTCGCCCGCTGACCGCTGAGGACGAGCCAATCCTCTGGGATGCTTTGTATCAGGGGCTGCATACAGCCGCAGGGGATGCGCCGCCTTCGCGCGATATCGTCGATCGCCCGGAGCACTCGCGTTACGTCAAGGACTGGGGACGTGCCGGCGACAGAGGCTTCGTTGCTCAAGACGCGCGCGACCAGAAAGTGCTCGGGGCGGTGTGGTATCGAGAGCCGTCGGCACCCGTCACGCCGGAACTGGCGGTCGTGGTCACTCCAGGTCAGCGAAAGCGGGGCATCGGGGCGGCCCTCTTGACGCAGTGGGTACGCGCTCATCCGGAGCAGTCCGAGATCGCCCTGCGCATGAATGCGACGAATCCAGCAGTGCGGCTCTACGAGCGATTCGGGTTCCGGGTTGTGCGGGAGGATCCGGAATACGTGACCTTGCGGAGAGATGTGTAAGCAACGGCCTCGCGCCGCTGCCTCATAGCGCAACGGCGTACACTTTGCCGCCCGCTGCGGCCTGCGAGTCTCCGTCTACCTGCCGGCGATCGACAGTTATCCACGCGAGCGAGTCCTGACGTTCGAACACTCTGCGTGGCCGCATTACTACTCTCCTGATGGACCGCGCGAATATCAGCGGCACCAATTTCCGCACCGCGTTCGTCCTGCTGCTCGTGCTCGGGGTCACGGTGCTGTTCATCGCGGTGGCGTGGCCATTCCTGAAGCCGCTCCTGCTCGGCGCGATGCTCGCTGGCTTATGCCGGCCGCTTTATCACTGGATTACGCGGATGGTGGGCGGCCGAAAGTCGCTCGCGGCAGCGATCACGCTCCTGGTGCTGTTCGTCCTGGTGGTCGGGCCGATTAGCGCGTTCGTGGGCGTGGTCGTGAACCAGGCGGTCAATGTCAGCACACAGGCGTTGCCGTGGCTGCAGCAGCATTTCGCCGCGGGCGGCGGAGCGTTCAACATCCACGACTGGCTGGTGCAGCGCTTCCCTGCCCTGGCCGCGTATGTGCCGGACCAGGCGAAAATTCTCGAGAGCGTCGGAACCGCGGCTCAATCGGTCGGCGGCGCGCTCGTGGCGGGCGCGTCACGCGTGGGCGCCGGCACCGCGACCTTTCTGCTGAACCTGTTCGTGATGCTTTACGCGATGTTCTTCTTCCTGCGGGACGGGAGAAAGATCCTCGAACGGATCTTCTACTACATGCCGCTGAACCACGACGATGAGGAGCTGGTGCTGCAACGCTTTACCTCGGTCACGCGAGCGACCATCAAGGGCACGCTCGTGATCGGGGTGATCCAGGGCGCGCTCGCGGGTATTGGCTTCTGGGTTGCCGGCGTAGACGGCGCGGCTTTCTGGGGAACGATCATGGCCATCCTATCAATTGTGCCCGGCATTGGCGCGGCAATGATCTGGCTGCCCGCAGTGATCTATCTGTATGCCACGGGGCAATCTCTCACCGCGACGCTGCTCCTGGCGTGGTGCGCTGCCGTGGTCGGCACCGTCGACAATGTCCTGCGGCCGATGCTGGTCGGCAAAGACGCGAAGATGCCCGACCTGCTGATTCTCGTCGGCACGCTCGGCGGTTTGTTCCTGTTCGGCCCGATCGGCTTCATCGTCGGTCCGATCGTCTGCGGCCTCTTCCTGACCGTGTGGGACATCTACGGCACGACCTTCCGCGACGTGCTCCCGCCGGTGCGCGACCTGCACTCCGGGGAGCGGAAGGGCCCGGAAGGAATGCTGGAGCATAAGCCGAGCAGCGGCGTAGGCTGAACGCGCGGCTGCACGGCTGGCGCGGTGGTGCACCAGCGCGCTCGCTAGCCGGTCCACGCGGCTGGTCGCTTTAGTCGAGGTGGTATGCTTCCACCAAGGCGACGCCGGTGGTCGCGTCCTTGCCGCGTACCACCGCGGTGTAGTTGCCGGGGTACAACGTGGCGACGAGTGCGCTCTCGCGGTCATCCGACGGCGGAATAGTCGTCGCGGCGATCTCGCTCTCCCGGCCGCTCTTCCAGTCGTCGCTCACGTCGATCAATCCGCCGTTCCCGTCGCGCAGCTCCAGCATCGGATCCTGCAACGCTCCCGGCACGTTCGTCAGCGAAGGTCCGATCGCACGGACGAGCACACGCGAGGGATGCAAGCCAAGCACAATGACGCCGCCGATCATCGCTTCGTCGCCCCGTCCGACGAATCCACGCGTCGAAATGTTGGCCAGGCGAGCGGCACCAGATTGATCGAGGTCGTATACTTCCACGAGAGCCGCGCCCGATGTCCCGTCTTTGCCAGAGACGATGACCGTGCATGGGCCCGGGGCCAGCGTTGCGGTGAGGGCTGATTCTGCATCCGAGAGCGGCGGAATTCCCGTCGCCTCGATGGCAGATTGCTGAGACGTCTTCGTTGCGGCATCGATTTTCCAGTCGTCGTTCTCGATCACGCGCCCCTCGCTGTCGTGCAGCTCGAGCGTGGTGTCAGTCAGGGCACCGGGAACGCCCACCGCCGAGAGCGATGGGCCGAGGGCGCGCACAATTACCTTCTTCGTGGAACCCGCAGGCCCGCCGACAATAAACCCGCCGATTAACACCTGATCTCCGACACCGGCCCGCCCACGAGTAGAGATGTTGCCGAGCAGGCGCCAGTCATCCGGACGTAACACTCTGACCGTTCCGTTCCGCGCGTCCGGCACGTACAGACGGCGCGTGTCGTGATCGAACAATAAACGGCCGGCGTTCGGGAGGTCGACGCGACCTTGGATGCGATGGTCGGCCGTGACATCGAACGCGATGATGCCGCCGCTGAGCGTTCCGACATCGGCATGCGCGACATAAAGCGTGCCCGCTATCGGGTCGAAGGCCATCCCTTTGACGCGATTCCGACCGAGATCCGGCAAAGCAATGCTTTTGATGATCGCGCCCGTGTCACCGTCGAGTGCGAGCACCCGTTCCTCACTGCCGCCCGGCGGTCGGCTCTCCGAACGAGCGACGTAGACGGTGTTCCTCTTCGTGTCGATGGCGAGCTGGCCGGATGGTTGCCGCAGATCGACAGCG
This sequence comes from uncultured Chthoniobacterales bacterium, assembly GCA_902805675.1. Classification (GTDB taxonomy): domain Bacteria; phylum Verrucomicrobiota; class Verrucomicrobiia; order Chthoniobacterales; family UBA10450; genus JACCTI01. The sequence continues at coordinate 19,366 of CADCTA010000051.1, forward strand.
GTAACGACCTGGCGGCTGGCGCCGTCGATGATGTGGAAAATACTGCCGGCGCCGAAGACATATACTTTCCCGGTCGCCGGATTGACGGCGAGATCATCGAAGGCCCGAACCCCAACACCGTACGTCGAGCCTAATGAAACTGTGTCTAGAAGCTCCCCGTCCCCTGCGAAAATGTAGAGAAGGTTCTCGCGTTCGCTCCCGGTCTCGGAGCGGAAACCGGTGAGATAGAATTGCCCGAGGCGATCGTCGACCGCCACGCGAGGGACATCGAGAAAGCTCAGACGAATCTCGCGCCGTAGTTGATGGCTCGTCGCGTCGAATACCTCGACTCCGGATGTCCGCGGGACCAGCACACAATTGAATCTGGTGCTCACGGCGAGACCGCGCATGGTGACACCCACCAGCGCGCTCGCGTTCGGCCTCGGGACGTCGATTCGATCCACGATCACTGCGTTGTCGCTGTCGAGCGCGAGCAACTCAGCTGCGACCGCGTCTGCCACATAGAGGCGCCGCGTCTCGGGGTTAAGAGCCAGCTCAACCGGAGCGTACGAGACGATGATCCGGTCGAGGGCTTTGGTGGCAGGATCTACCAACCCGACACCATTACGGACGAGGTCGCCCGTTGTTCCCCCGAATGGGTCCCGAATGATCAGCGGCCCGCCGGGCGGCCCGTAGATCATCTCCATTGCCGAATACGGCATGGTCTCGATCAGAGCGAGGCTTGTTGCATCAAGCACATTGATCCGCATGTCACTCTGGCTCGTGTAGACGCGCTGCAGGTCGGGCGCGACGGCGAGAGCTTTTGCGTAGGGCAAGGAGGATGATGACTCCGCCAGCAGCTGGCCGGTCATGCCGTTCAAGGCAAAGATCGCGTCGCGCGTATCCACCCTCCCGGTGAAGTAAACGCGTCCGTTCTGCTCGTTGTAGACCGGGCTGAGCGCGAACTGAACAACGAGCGGTAGCGACGTGAGGCTGTCTGTGTTGCTGTCGATCACAGCACTCCGACCTCCGCCGAGCATGAAGACCTTGTTGCCGACTGGATTCACAACCAGCGATCCGCTCGCGCCCGCATCAAGCGTCTTCAGCACCCTCGCGCTCACTCCATCGACAACGACGATCCGGCCGCGGCTCGTCGCTACGTACGCCTTCTGGTTCGCGCGGTTCACCGCGAGCATGGTGTACTTCTCGTCCGTCGTGGTTGCCGGCAGGAGAATGTCTGTGCCTTCGGCAGTGAGGTTCGCGTTGGTCTGCGCGTCGATGATGCGCAAGACCGTCAAGGTGTTCGACGCGCTGCCGAGTACGTAGAGCTTGTTGCCCGCCGGTCCCGGACCCTCATCGACGGCCATGTCGATGATCTTGAAATCGGTGCTCGAGGTGGCGTATCGGCCCAGAGGAATCCCGCCGATCACCGCGCGCTTGCCGATATCGATGACTGCCACCGCGCCAGCTCCGCCGACGAAGAGCCTGCCCGTGGTGCGATTGAGCGCGAGCCACTCCGGGGATTGCGGATCCGGTCCTGGCGATAGATCGATGGTTTCGACGAACGCCGCGCGGTTCGCGTCCGCCGCGACAGATGGCGCAGTGGTCGTCACGAGTATCGCGACCACAAAAAGTGCGACCCGCGCAATAGAAGGATGAGTCATCTCATCGCCAGAGCTAGTCGAGCCGGTAAGCTTCTACCAGCGCAACTCCGGTCGTGCTGGCCTTTCCTTGCACGACGGCGGTGTAGTTACCGGGGTACAATGTGGCCAGCACGGCGCTTTCACGGTCATGCGCAGGCGGGATCGTGGTCGCTTCGATCTCCGCCGCACGCGCACTCTTCCAGTCGTCGTTCGAGTCGACGAGCGCACCGTTCGAATCATAAAGCGCCAGGGTTGGATCTCCGAGCGCGTCTGCAACTCCAGCACCGTTTAGCGACGGGCCGATCGCCCGCACCAGAATCCGCGTCGGCTGTAAGCCAAGGACGATGACACCGCCGATCATCGCTTCGTCACCGGCACCTACAAACCCGCGCGTGGAGATGTTGGCCAGGCGAGCGGCCCCAGTCTCCTGAAGATCGTATACTTCCACGAGAGCCACGCCCGACGACCCGTCTTTTCCAGCGACGACAACGGTGTAAGGACCAGGCGCCAACGTCGCGGTCAGCGCTGATTCCGCATCTGAGCTTGGCGGAATGCCGGTCGCCTGGATCTCCGATTGCTGCGAGGCCTGGGTGGCGGCATCGATCTTCCAATCATCGTTGCGGACGACGTTGCCGTGGCTGTCGTGCAGTTCGAGCGTGGGGTTCGCGAGCGCATCTGCGACTCCGGCGCTCGAAAGCGACGGCCCGATCGCGCGAACAATCACCTTCTTCGTCTCGCCCTCTGGCCCCGCGACGATGAAGCCGCCGATCAACACCTGATCTCCGGCACCGACACGGCCGCGGGTCGAGATGTTGCCGAGCAGCCTCCAGTCGTCCACCCGCAACACGGTGACCGCGCCAGCGTGTGAATCCGCGACATACAGACGGCGGGACTGCGGGTCGAACAACAGGCTCCCGAAGCTCGTGACATGGAGGTCGCGCTTCACGCGGTAGTTATTCGCTCCGTCATACGCGGTGATGCGTTTGTTCGGATCACGAAGATCGCCGTGCGAGACATAGAGCGTGCTCGACAGCTCGTCGACCGCGATGCCGTAGATCACGTTACCGTCGACATCCGGGATGGCGATGCTGCGGATGATCGCGCCGGTCTCTCCGTCCACCGCCAGAATGCGCTTCTCGCTGCCGCCAGGGGGCAACCCATAGCTCGCTATGTAGATGATGTTTGCCTTGGTATCGATGGCGAGCTGCCCCGACACGTAGCCGAGGTTTACCGTCGCGATGACGGTACGAGTGTATCCATCGACGATGTAGAACAGCTCGTTCGCGCCGAAGACATAAACGCGCCCAGTGAGTGGGTTGACGACGAGATCGTGAAAGCCATGCGGCGATAGATATTTAGTTAATCCTAACGAGACCGTGCCGAGTGGTTCATCTTCACCGGCGAAGACATAGAGGAGGTGCTCCCGTTTCTCGCCGCTCTCGGCGGAGCGGTGCCCGGTCAGGTAGAACTGCCCGGCCTGATCATCGACCGCCACACGCGGGATCAGCAGCGAGCTGATCTTGATGGTTTTCAGCAGCTGATGAGTAACGCCATCGAAAACCTCAACGCCGGGCGATCCTGGAAAGTTGTTCGAGAGAAACACGCGGTTAAATCTGTTGCTCACCGCAACCTCGCGCGTGTCTCCACCTGTTTGCAGGAAGTTGCGCGGCAGCTGGACGTCGACACGATCGATGATCCGGCCTTCCTCACTGTCGATGGCGATTAGTTCGGCAGCGCCTGCGTCTGCTACGTAGAGGCGTTGCGCCGGTCCATTCAGAGCCAGCTCCGCCGGAAAATACGCGACGGTGATTCGATGGAGTGCGTTCGTCGCGAGGTCGAGTAATCCGACGCCGTGCCGGAGGCGATCAGCGAATGCGTGCTTGTGGCGAATGATCAGCGGCCCGCCCGCTCTTCCGTACGCCATCTCTTCCGCTCGATGTGGGATGCTGCCGATCAGGTGAAGATCCGTGGCGTCGAGCACCGCGATCTGTTTCCCCTGCTCGCTGACGTAGACGCGCTGCGTGTCGGGAGCGACCGCGATTGCCGTATAGCCGGGTAGGTTCGCTTCGGCGACCAGCTGTCCCGTCGTCCCATTCATGGCAAAGACGCCCGGCCGCGTGTCGATCGCGCCGCAGAAGTAAATGCGTCCGTCCTGCTCGCTGAAGACGGGCCTATGCGCCTGGCTGACTTTCACGAGGAGCGGAGTCAGCGCGTCGGTGTTGCTGTCGATGACGCTACTGCGCCCGCCGCCGAGCACGAACACGCGGTTAGCGACCGGGTTGACGACCAACGATCCCCGCGCACCGGCATCGACCGTCTTGACGATGGTGCGGTCTGGTCCGTGCACGATGACGATCCGCCCGTTGCTCGTCGCGACATACAGCTTCTGGTTCGCACGATTCGCCACGAGCATCGTGTACCTCTCGCCAGTGGCGGGCGCTGGCAGGACGACGTCTGTGCCTTCTGCCGTAAGGCTCGCATTCGTCTGTGCGTCGACGATGCGCACGACCGTCAACGTCTCCGAAGCGCGACCTAGAACGTAGAGTTTGTTGCCGCCCGGGCCTGAACTCTCATCGACTGCCATATCGATGATCTCGAAGTCCGTGCTCGAGGCGCGATATCGGTCGAGCGAGATCCCGGCGATGGGCTCGCGCTTGGCGAGGTCGATCACTTTCACCGCGGCAACGCCGCCGACAAACAGCCTCTGGGTCGCGCGGTGAATCGCAAGGAATTGCGGCATGCTGGCGTCCGCACCAGGAGACAGATCGATGGCCTCCAGGATTGCGGCGTTCCCGGAATCGGCTGCGAATGCTGCGGGCGTCCTGGCGACGAACGCGACGAGCGTGAGGAGCGCTGCGATGAGGCGAAGAAGCTTGCTGATCATGGCTGCAGAATCAGCTGTGGCGGTTACGCGTCACGAGTGCGACGCGGTAGGGCAGAACCTCGGCAAGTGCAGCATCGGTCGGGGGCGCTGAGAGAGGACCTGTCTGCATCGCGGGCCGCGACCGTAATCGAGAACGCTCACAGCGGGCAATGTTTTTTCTCGCATCACGGAGGTAGTCCGTGAGTTGGCTTCAAAAACGACTTGTCGCGCCAGTTGAAAGACTGATCGTTTGCCGCATGGCAGGACAAGGTTCGACAGGCAACGTCATCGCTGCGCTTTGCAGCTTTTTCATTCCGGGTTTGGGTCAGCTGATCCAGGGCAGACTGCTCATGGCGATCATCATGTTCGTGCTCGCGGGCGTGCTGTGGCTCGTGCTGCTTGGCTGGCTCATCCATCTCTGGTCGATCATCGACGCAGCGATGTTTAAGAAGACGCTTTAGGCGACGGCGTCTTTCTCGACGATCAGGAGAAGATTGCCCGTCGGCATTTCGCCGACCACTTCGCTGCCCTCCGGCGTCTTGATCTTGAACCGGTAGGACTGCTCGCCTTTATCGCCGACGAGAGCGAACCAGTCGGCGCGAACATCAACCGGTTGATCGCGGCCGAGCAGGTAAACGGCGAACGTCTTCATCGCACATAGTTGACGCGCCGCGTCTGCACACGCGAGCGCAAAAACAGCTACACGCTGAGCGTCTCGCCGACCCGCAGGCTCATGCCCATGATGCGGAAGATCTCGTCCCGCTTCTCCAGGTAACGCGGCGAATCGAGGTCACGCGGGCGCGCGAGGTCGATCTCGACCACTTGCTGGATGGTTGCCGGGCGCTTGCTCATGATGAGCACGCGATCGGCGAGTTGCACGGCTTCCTCGATGTCGTGCGTGACGAAGAGAATGGTCTTTTTCTCGGCTTGCCAGATGCGCACGAGATCAGCGCGCATCTTCAATCGCGTGATGAAGTCGAGCGCGCCGAACGGCTCGTCCATGTAGATGATGTCCGGGTTCGCAGCGAGGGCACGCGCGATCTCCACGCGCTGGCGCATGCCGCCGGAGAGCTCGCGTGGATAGGCGTCTTCGAAGCCGGTCAGCCCCACCATTGCGATGTAGTGCGCGATGGTCTTCTCGCGTTCCTCCTTGCTCTTGCCGCGCAGGCCGAAGCCGACGTTGTCGCGCACGTTGAGCCAGGGAAAGACGCCGTTCTCCTGGAAGACGAAGATGCGGCGCGGATCGGGCCCGTGCACCGGCTGGCCCTCGACGAGCACTTCGCCGGACGAAGCGGTGAGGAATCCACCCACGATGTTGAGCAGAGTAGATTTTCCGCAACCGCTTGGACCAACGAGGCAGACGAACTCGCCTTTCGCGACGCGGGCGCTGACGTGATCGAGGACCGCGATTTCGTCACCTAGGCGCTTGCCGGGGAAGGTGAGGGAGACATCACGGATAAAGATGGCTGCGCGCTCAGAAGAACGTTCAACGTCCAACGTCCAACGTCCAACATCCAACGAAGAGGCGCCCTCTGCATTGGAACGTTGAACGTTGGGCGTTGAACGTTGGACGTTTCCCGGTTCCATCATCTCCGCGCGTAGCCCCACCGCACCTCGTCGAATTTCTCCAGCTGCCTAACGAGCAGATCGAGCACCAATCCGATCACACCGATCATCACCATGCCGGCCACAACCAGGTCGTAGCGTTTGCCCGCGTTACGCGCGTCGATGATCAGGTAACCGAGGCCGCTGTTCACCGCGATCATTTCGGCTGCGACGACGACCAGCCATGCCACGCCCAGCGCGATCCGAATCCCGGTAATGATTTGCGGCAGGCTTGCGCGCAGGATCACCTGCCGAAACAGCTCGCCGCGGCTGAGGCCGAAGTTCTGCGCCGCGCGCAGGTAGACGGGCTGCATGTTCTGCACCGCCGCGATGGACGAGACGGTGATCGGAAACACGCTGGCGAGAAAGATGAGGAAGATCGGCGCTGCATCGGTGACGCCGAACCAGAGGATCGCGACCGGGATCCAGGCGATCGGCGAGATTGGCCGGAAGATCTGGATCATGGGGTTGAACGCTTGAAAGCCACGCGAATACCATCCGAGTAGCAGCCCAGCGGGGACACCGACGGCGACGGCGAGCGCAAAGCCCCAGCTGACGCGGAACAGCGAAGCAACCACGTACTTCAACAGCAGCCCTTGTCGCGCCAGCTCCAGAAGGCCGCGACCCACCTCGACCGGAGTCGGAAACAAATCGCTGCCGGAGATACGCACCGCGGCATGCCAGCCGAGGAGGAACATCACGCCGACACCAACGGGCAAGGCAAACGAGAGAAGCGTTGTCGCGTGCGCTGTCCTCAGCGCAGGACGCGGCATGGGGCCACGCGCAACGCGCTCTGCTGAGACAGCAGACTCTACAACTCGTGGCATCATCGTTGCGCGGTTGCGTACGGGTGCGGTTGGACCGCGTCATCTTCCGGCGCGAACGACGTGTCGACGTAATCGTCGAAATGCGCCGTGCCCTGCAAAATGCCGGCTTCCTTCGCGAGTTGCTCGATTTCCTCAAAGTTTGCGCGCAGCGGCTTGAGGTTGCTGTAGATGACCCGATCCGGCGGCTTCGAGAGCACGAACTCAAGCAACCGCGGGTGCTGGTTGTAGTAGAACTTGCTGACGAATTGCGCCGCATCCACGCGGTTGGTCATGTTCGCGTCGAGCCACTTGCCGCTCTTCGCAATTCCATCCACCAGCGCCTGCACCTCCGCGCGCCGGTTCTTGATCACGTCCTCGTGCACCGCCAGCACGCACGAGATGAAGCCAGGCCAGACTTCCTTCACGCGGTAGAGTGCGCGTCCGTAGCCATCCATCTCCGTCTGGCCCGGGAACGGCTCACCGGATGTGATCGCATCCACCGAGCGTGAGTAGAGCGCCGCCGGCATATCCGGAGGCGGCATCTCGACCAGATTCACGTCGCTCAGCTTCATGCCGGCTTTCTTGAGCTCGCGATAGAAGATGAGGCGATGGTTCGCATACCGACCCGGCACCGCGACGGTTTTGCCGCGCAAGTCTTCCGTGCGGTAGATACCGGAATCCTTGTGCACCATCACGTCGCCGCCCTCGCGATGGCCCAGGTAGACGATCTTGATGGGCACGCCCTGCTCGCGTAGCGCGATCGCCATCGGCGCGAGGATGAATGTCACCGGCGTATAACCGGAGAGATATGCTTCCTTCAACTCCGGCCAGCCGTGAAAGCGCACCGGATCGAAATTGCTCCCGCCCGTCGTCTGCTTGTTGATGAAGTCGGTCACCGGACAGGTGAGGTGGCACGTCACGGGCAGAAACCCGACGCGGAACTTGTCGCGTGCCGCGCCGCTCGCTGTCGTGGCGCGTGGCGCGAACCAGCCGAGGTTCAGCGCGCCGTGCAGGAGCGTGATACCGCCCAGCACCACAAACGCGGTGATCAGGAGTGTCTTACGAAACGACATCTTCGGGGCAGCTAAATTGAGGTTTCGGTGCGTGCTCTCACAGGTTTTCGAAATACCTTAATAGGCAAAACCTATGAACCGGGATTGTTGCTCCGAACGGCGCGCGCAGCAATTGCATTTTCGGAGCCCGCCCAACAAGCTCCGGTCGCGATGACGCACGATCCCCTCGCCATCCGCCATCTGCGCTACTTCCTTGCCGTGGCCGAAGCCGGTAGCTTCAGCCGCGCGGCCGACCGGCTCGGTATTTCGCAGCCAAGCGTCTCGCAGCAGATGCGCGATCTCGAGGCGAGCCTGCGCGTCTCGCTCTTCCAGCGCCGCGGGAAACGGATCCTCCTCACGCCTTCAGGCCTGATCTTCCAACAGCACGCGCGTGCCGTGTTGCGACAGCTCGAGACATTCCTGCAGGACCTCAACCACGGAACGGAAGAGCTGCGTGGATCATTGCACCTCGGCGTAATCCCGGCGCTCAATGTGCCGCTCGTGCCGGAGCTGCTCGGCGCGTTCGGCACCGCGCATCCGGGTGTGAGCCTCGTGGTGGAAGAGATCTCATCGACCGAGATCGAGACGGCGCTGGAAGAGGGGCGGATGGACGTAGGGCTCGGCTTTCTCACCCGCCACTCGCCAAATCTCCGCTACGAGCCGCTCTGCGGGGACGAGTTCGCGCTCATCGTCGCGGAAAGTCATCCGTGGGCGAAGCGCCGCGTGGTGAAGTTCTCCGACCTGCATCAGCAGCGGCTGCTGCAATTGCCGGACAGCTTCGTCATGCGGCGCATGACGGATGAGATCTGCCGCAAGCATCAGGTCCGTCCGCGCACCGTCGCCGAGATCAATTCGATCGAGACGCTGCTTCGCTCGCTCGCGCCGTTGCAGGGTGCCACGCTGATTCCGAAGATCGCGCTCCGCGGCCGCGATGGGTTGAAGGTGAAAGCGATCCGCTTGCAAGGGAACGGGCTCGCGGTTGAGATCGGGCTGCTGCGGCTGAAAGGCTCGGCCGGCAACACTGCGGTCGCCGCCTTCACCGAACTCGCGCGCACCGCAGTGCCGAAGATGGTGCGAAAGTGAGCACGGTCATTCCGAGCGCCTTCGTCACGCGTGGCAATCAGGTGTCATTCCGAGCGAAGTCGAGGAATCCCGTGGCAGTACGGCTAGGCGGAGCCACGGGATTCCTCCACTGCGCTTCGCTTCGGTCGGAATGACAGCGACCGACCTAATGCGCTGCGGCTCAGCCGCCGAGCTTAAAGCAGCTGATATGGATCTACGTCAACGGAGGCGATCACATCCTCCGGCATCGGGAGTTTATCGAGCGTCTCGCGCACGAGGCGGCTGAGCCGCACGATCGCTTCTCCACGCATCAGGATGTGAAAACGGAACTGCCCCTGTAGCTTTTCGAGCGGAGCCGGCGTGGGCTCGCCGAGGATGAACTCAGCCGGCAACGCTTCGCGCAGCCGCCGCGCGATCGTTTCCGCGGAGAATTTCGCCCTCCCTTCATGCGCGGAGCGAACGGTCAGCAGCACCGCGTGGCGGAACGGCGGGAAGTCGCACCGCTCCCGAAACTCCAGCTCCTGTTCGAAGTAGCCGGTAAAATCGTGATGCCGCGCGAATTGAATCGACGGGCTGAAGGGCGTGAACGTTTGCACGAAAACCTCGCCCGGCGTTTCGCCGCGCCCAGCGCGCCCGGCGACTTGCGTGAGTAGCTGAAACGTCCGCTCGCCCGCGCGGAAATCAGGCAGATGCAGCGCGAGATCGGCGTTGATGATTCCGACCAGGGTGACATTCGGAAAGTGCAGGCCTTTCGCGATCATCTGCGTGCCGACGAGGATATCGATCTTGCCGGCGCGGAAAGCGCGCAGCGTTTCACGATACGCATCCTTGCGCGTCATGGAGTCGGCATCCATGCGGCGCACTTCTGCTTTCGGGAATAGATGCATCACGTGCGCCTCCACCTTCTCGGTGCCGAAGCCCGAGTAGATGAGCGCATCCTCATGACAGGCCGGACACTTCTTCGGCACCGCGGCGGTGTGCCCGCAAAGGTGGCAGCTGAGCCGCGAAGCGGTGCGATGGAACGTCAGCGCGACGCTACAATTCGGACATTCGCGCGCTTCGCCACACGCGCTACAAAGGAGCGAGGTCGAGAAGCCGCGGCGATTGAGAAACAGGATCGTCTGCTCGCGCTTTTCGAGCCGGGCGATGATCGCGGTGTGCAGCTTGTCGCCGATGATGGTGAGCGACTTCGCTTTGCGTTTCTCCTGCCGCAAATCGACCACGCGGATGAGAGGCATCTGGTTGTCGTCGACGCGCTGGGTCAGGTTCAGGAGCTGATACTTGCCGCGCGTCGCGTTGAAGTAGCTCTCGAGCGACGGCGTGGCGGTGCCGAGCAGCACAACGCAGCCCTCGAGCTTACCGCGCACCACGGCCACATCGCGGGCGTGATAGCGCGGCGCCTCCTCCTGCTTGTAGGAGGTCTCGTGTTCTTCATCGACGACGATGAGCCCGAGGTTCTCGAGCGGTGCAAAGATCGCGCTGCGGGCACCGACCACGATGCGCGCGCGGCCGGATTGAATCTTGTGCCACTCATCGTGGCGCTCGCCTTCGGAAAGATGGCTGTGCAACACCGCGACCATGTCCTGCGCTTCCGCGAACCGCGCCTTGAAGCGCTCGACCGTCTGCGGCGTGAGCGAGATTTCCGGCACGAGCACGATCGCGGTCTTGCCGTTGTTTAAGGCCCACCGGATCGCCTGGAGGTAGATCTCGGTTTTGCCGCTGCCGGTGACGCCGTGGAGCAGGAACGGCTTCGCTTTCGCGGGAGCCTCCAGCGCTTTCTCGATCGCGGCGAGCGCGGTGGCCTGCTCGCTGTTCAAGACCAGGTTCGTGGTCGGGACGAACTGCTCATCGGCATGCGGATCGCGTTCCACGGCCTCCTCGCGCAGCTCGACGAAGCCGCGTTTCTCGAGCGCGCGCAGCGTCTGGTTATCGAGCGATGTCTCGCGCAGCAGATCCGCGGCGAGCTTCGGCTCGTGCAACTGCGCGACCGCCTCCAGCAGCTCCGCCTGGCGCGGCGCGCGCTTGCGCAGTTTCTCGATCTCTTCGGCGGATGCTGCCCGTCCGCGCCTAACGAACAGTTGTTTTTTCCAGCCGACTTCCGCCTTGCGGATGACCTGCGGCAACAGACTGCGCATCACCGTCTCGATCGAGCAGCAGTAATAAGCCGCCATCCAGCGCGCGAGCTCGAGCAGCTTCGCGCTTAAGGCGGGCTTATCGCCGACCAGCGCCTCGATCGGCCGAATCCCCGATGCGCCGCTCTCCTCGAGAACGGCCACCACGGTGGCGAGCGCAGCCTTGTCACGAAACGGCACCCGCACGCGCGAGCCGATCCCGATCTTCTCCGCGAACGATTCGGGGATCGCATAATCGAGCTCGCGCCGGATGGAGCGGTCGATCAGCACACGTGCGTAGTTCGCTTTCAATGGTCAGCAGCGCGAGAAAACCGATTGCCCTCCGAAACGATGCGTGGATTTGTGCACCCGTGAGTTTCCCCCGCTTCGCTCGCTTCTCCAACTCTTCGGCACAAGCGGGAGCGCTGGCCCACTAAACGCACGGGCGGCTCATGTTTCGCTTCTTCCTCAAGCTCATCATTTGCGGGCTGCTCGCGGCGGCGCTGGGGATGACGTATCTCGCCATGCGCACGGGCGACACGTTCTACACCGTGCACGAGTGGCTCAGCCCCCAGCGTTTTCAGCAGCACGATGCGCTGATCAAATCCGTCGCCACGCAGCAACAGATGGATCCGATGCTGATCAAGGCGGTCGTCTGGCGCGAGAGCCGGTTCGACCCGATGAAGTTCGGCGGCGCAGGCGAGCGCGGGCTGATGCAGATCACGGAACCGGCCGCGCGCGAGTGGGCCAAGGGAAACGATGTGGAGAATTTCCAGCCCGAGGAGTTATTCGATCCGAAGGTGAACGTGCAGGCCGGCACGTGGTACCTGGCGCGGGCCATGCAGCACTGGAGCAAGCAGAGCGATCCGGTGCCGTTCGCGCTCGCCGAGTACAACGCCGGTGCCAGCCGAGCCCAACGCTGGGCCGGCGGCGACGATGTGGTGATCCCGCCCGACAAGTTCCGCAGCAACATCGACTTCCCCGGCACGCGCGCTTACATCGACTCGATCATGGCGCGGCGCGATTTCTACAAGCGCCGCGGCCGGATGTAGCGTGGCTGATCGCCAGCGCCAGCGCCGGTGTGGAGGCATTTGCGTCAAACGCGTGCGGCGCCGGCGTCAGCAGCCCCGCTGCTTTGCGTGCCTCGAATGACTGGCGTTCTCTGGCGAGCGCGGGAGAAAAGCGGCGGAATACCGCCGCACTCCAAAACGCAAGCGCCTCGGTGACCAGGGCAGCCGCGGCAGCGTCTTGGAGTGCGCCAGTCTTCTGGCGCTTTCGCTCAAGGCGTCGCCATCATCTCAGCGGCTGCGCCACGCGCACAGACGGAGCGCGACGCCGATCCTTCAGCGTCACGCCGACCTAGCGGCCGGTGCGGAGGCGTTTGTGTTAAACGCCTGTCGTGCTTCGGCTGGTACTGCCGCCCCGGTGCTTGACCCAAGCACCGCTACACGGCCCTACGGACGTGCGATGCGCAGACGGAGAAACAACCGACCGCCACTGATCGGCACAGTCGCTTTGATCGTCTGCACGGTGCCCTCCGTCGACACGATCTGCTCCTGCGCGCCGGCCGGCGACCAGCTGGCGAGGTCCTGCGAGCTCTCGACGAGGTATCGGAGGTCAGTCGCGGTGGTGCGCTTGCGGTAGGTCAATGTCAGCGCGTCGCCTTCCCGGCCGAGTTGCGGCACCTGCGAAACGTCAGCCGCCGCCGGATCAAGATGCTGGCCGTATTCGCCGAGGTTCGGGGTTCCATCCGCGTCGAGATCGCCGAGCGGATCGGTGACGCTGTAGAGCCAGCCGGTGCGGCTCGAAATGCGGGTGGTGTAAAAGGCCGACGGCACCGGCCCCGGACCCGGAAGGAACGTGTAGACGGGCGGGTGCTCCTGGGTGCGGAGATAGAAGTCGCTGGCATCGAAGAACGCGGCGTCGAACTTCTTTGCGTCAGATCCGTCGGGTGAAAATGGCCCATCGATCGCGTAGTTGATCCCGGCCAGCTTCCAAACGCCACCTTCCTGTATGAACGTGCCACCGCCCGAGTCGCCTCCTGAAAGATGCGCCTCGTTCGGCGACACGCCGGCGTCGAAGCTCGCGTAGAGCAACTCGTCGTCCGGCCCGTCCGCGACCACGCCGGTGACGGTGTTCGTTCCCCAGCGACGCGTGCCCGCGCCTCCACCATGATACCAGCCGCGCAGCTCATTCTCAGCGCCGAACAGGATTGGCTCGCCGCGCTGCGTCCCGCGGCCGAACACAACGAGCGGCTTCCCGACTTCGTCATGACTGGTGTAAAGCGGCGCAAACGTGGGAAATGCTGTGCTGACTTCGTAGAGCCGAAGATCGCTCTCCGCCGGGTCGAAGATCGTGCGGATGACCGTGTAGCTGATGCCGTTGTAGACCAGCACTCCGGGATTGCCGATGTGCGCGGCGGTAAGGAAGAAGCGGGGCGCGATCGGCGTGCCGAGAAAATCGCCCCACACGCCCTGATACTGCCAGCCGCTGTCGGCCAGCTCCTCGGTCGGCGGCGTGGTGTTCCCTTCGGTGCCGAAGAGGATCACGCCCCTCGTCGCCGGCGCACCCGAGCAGAGCAGCGCTACGAGCCATAGGATTCGTGCGAGGAGTTGTTTCGAAGCGGACATCTGCCGACTGGAACGTAGCACGCCTGGTGGGGCGCGCCTCCCGCCAGCTGACGCGCCCCGCCGCTACTGCTTCGTCACGACGACGCGCAACGAAACCCGGCCAGACGAAGCTGCGGGCAGCGTCACCTTAAACGTCTCGAGGTAATCAACCCAGTCGATCGATTCCTCCTCCGCATTCGCCGGCTCCCAGGTGCGGAGGTCGGTCGACTTCTCGACCGTGTAGCGAAGCTCACGCGCGGTCGTCATTTGCCTGTAGATCAAGGTCGGCGCGCCGTTCTCGATGGAGAATTGCGGCAGGCCTCCGGCGTCGGGTTGTTCCGGGGCAAGGTCGAATGCGTACTCGAGCAGGTTTGATATCCCGTCGCGGTCCAGATCCCCTGCCGGGTCGACGACGCTGTAGATCCACTGCCGCCGCGAGGAGATGCGCGCGGCGAAGAAGCCGGACGGCCGGGGCGCCGCGGAAGCATATGGGTAGAAGCTGCGTCCGCCGTCGTTCGACGCATAGAAGCCGTTCACATCGGTAAGCGCGCCATCAAACCGGCTCTCGCGCGTCTCCGCGGCATAAAAAGGACCGTCTACAGCGGAATTGATCCCGGCGAGCTTCCATGTTCCGCCGTCATTGAGAAAGACGGCGCCACCGGAGTCGCCGGCCGACAGGTGCGCCTCGTTAGGCCCGCCCGCCGCGTCAAACGCTGCATAGAGGAACTGCTTCTCGGTACCGGCGTAGGCGATTCGGGAGACCGCGTTCTCGCCCCAGCGCTGGAGGTGCGTCTGAGCTCCCCACGTCCAGCCGCGCAGCACTCCCTCCTTCAGCACGTCCGAGCCCCGCTCGCTCCCACGACCGATCACCACCAGGTGCTGTCCTGCTTCATCCTCTCGTGGGTAGAGCGGTGCGAACGTCGGCAATATCCCCGAGACTCGCCAGATGGTGAGGTCGGTCCAGCGGTCGTCGAACCGCTCGACTACATCGTAGTCGACTCCGTGGAAGGTGAAGACGGGCCCGGCCCAGCCGACGTGCTTCGCCGTGATGAAGAAGCTCGGCGCGATCGCCGTGCCCATGAAATCGCCGAAGCGCCCCTGATATTGCCAGCCGCTGCCGGCGAGATCGCCCGTCGGCGCGTTGGTATTTGCGGCTGGATCGCCGGTTCCGAGCAGGAGCACCGCCACCGCCTTCGGCTGACACACGAACGCAAGAGCGCCCACCAGGACGAGCGGACGGAGCCGCTGTGCGAAGCGTCGACAGGTGTGACGAGCGAAGGTTGCGGATCCCATATTCCCCCGCCGGAGCGCGACACGGATCGCGCTCTGCATTGGCAACCGACTCTTCTGCGTTAACGGTGACGCGTGGACAAGGCCGGAATCGCCAACACGCTGGAGAAAATGGCAACGCTGCTCGAATTGAAGGGGGAAAACCCGTTCAAGATCCGCGCCTACACGAACGCCGCCCGCTCGATCGAGACCTGGGGCGGAAACGTCGGCGACCTGGGCGATGATGCGACGCTGGAGAAGATCCCGGGCATCGGCAAAGGCATCGCACTGGTGATCAAGGATCTCGTCGCCGACGGCTCGTCGAAGTTTTACGACGAACTCCGCGCGGCGTTTCCGCCGGATATCCTCGAGCTCTTCACGCTCCCCGGGCTGGGCGCGAAGAAGGTGAAGGCGTTGCACGAGCAACTGCGTGTCAGCTCGATCACGCAGCTACAGGAAGCCTGCGAAGCGGGGCACGTGGCGAAGCTGGCAGGCTTCGGCAAGACGACCCAGGAGAAGCTGTGCAAGGCGATTGCTGATCGCGCGAAGCATGCCGGCTCGTTTCAGCTCGGCGCGGTGGCGGCCGACGCGGAGCAGTTGCGCGACGACCTGCGCGCGCTCGATGATGTGTTGCAGGTCTCGATCGCGGGAAGCTATCGGCGGCACAAGGAGATCGTGCGCGATCTCGATTTCATCGTCGCGACAAGTGCGCCCGCTGCGGTGACGGAAGCTTTCCTTGCGCATCCGCTGGTCGAGTCAGTGCTGGTGCAGGGCGCTACGAAAACAAGCGTGCGGCTGCGATCGGGAATCCAGTGCGACCTGCGTGTGGTCAGCGGCGCCGAGTATCCCTTCGCGCTCAACTACTTCACTGGCAGTAAGGAGCACAACGTGGTGGTGCGGAATCGCGCGCTCCAGCGGGGTTGGACCCTCAACGAATATCGGCTCGCGCCTGCTCCATCGAAGGCGGAAGCCGAGTCGGTAGGGCGAGACTCTGTCGAGCCTGAGGGAGCGCACCGCCAGCCTCGACAGAGTCTCGCCCCACCAGCGAAGAAGAAGCGCAAAGAAGCCGATCCAATCCCGGAGATTCGCGAAGAGGCGGATCTCTATCGCGCGCTCGCGCTCGATTACATCCCGCCGGAGCTGCGCGAAAACTGCGGCGAGTTCGAAGCGGCGGCGGAAAGCCGCTTGCCGAAGCTGATCGAGAAGGAAAACATCCGCGGGACGTTCCATTGCCACACCACGGCGAGCGACGGGCGCAACTCGCTCGAGGAAATGGCAGACGCAGCGGAAGCGCTCGGCCTGCAGTATCTCGGCATCGCCGACCACAGCCAGAGCCTCGTCCAGGCGCACGGCCTCGATGAGACGCGGCTACGCACGCAAATGGCAGCGATCCGGAAGCTGAACCAAGAGCGCGGCGACTTCCGCATCTTCGCGGGCGTGGAGTGCGACATCATGCGCGACGGCTCGCTCGATTTCGACGACGACGTCCTGGCCGACCTCGACTACGTGGTTGCATCCGTGCACTCCGGGTTCGGCATGGCGGAAGCCGAGATGACCGAGCGGATCATCCGCGCGATGGGCAATCCCTACGTGACGATGCTCGCTCATCCCACCGGGCGGCTGCTGCTGCGGCGCGAGCCCTACGCGGTCAACATCCCTGCGGTCATCGAAGCCGCCGCCGAGACCGGCACCTGGATCGAGATCAACGCCGCGCCGAAACGGCTCGACATGGATTGGCGCTGGTGGCCGCTGGCGAAGGAGAAAGGCGTGAGATGCGTCATCAATCCCGACGCGCACGGGGTCGAGCGGTTGCAGGAGTTATGGTTCGGCATCGGCGTGGCGCGGAAAGGCTGGCTGACGAAAGCGGATGTGATGAACACGCTGCCGCTCGGCAAGATCGAGGCGGAGCTGCAACGCAAGCGCACCAAGGCTGCTTAGGCCTAGGCCTTTCGCGGCCAGCTTCCCACCTGCGAGTCATTCCGACCGGAGCGAAGCGAAGTGGAGGAATCCCGTGGCGCAACCGGTGGGTAGCGCAACCGGTGGGTAGCGCAACCGGTGGGTAGCGCAACCGGTGGGTAGCGCAACCGGTGGGTAGCGCAACGGGTGGGTAGCGCAACGGGATTCCTCGACTTCGCTCGGAATGACAGCGAGGGCTACATTGGCCTGACATGCATGCATTCCACTACGCCGACGGCCGGCTGCGTTGCGAAGACGTCGACCTCTCGGCGGTCGCGGAGGCACACGGCACGCCGACCTACGTCTACAGCGCGGGCACAATCCTGGATCACTACCAGCGCCTCGATGCCGCGCTCGGCGAGCTCGACCACCTGATCTGCTACGCGGCGAAAGCGAACTCCAACCGCGCCGTGTTACGTCTGCTCGCGCAGGGAGGCGCCGGCTTCGATATCGTGTCCGGCGGCGAGCTTTATCGCGTGCTGGCGGCAGGCGGTGAGGCGGCGCGTTGCACTTTTGCCGGAGTCGGAAAGTCGCCCGAGGAGATCGATTACGCGCTCGCTGAGGGAGTCTTCTCGTTCAACGTCGAGAGCGAAGCCGAGCTCGAGGAGATCAATCGCATCGCCGCGGCGCGCGATGTCCGTGCGCCGATCGCCTTGCGGGTCAATCCGGACGTCGAAGCAAGCACGCACAAATACATCTCGACGGGCACGCACGAGAACAAGTTCGGCATCGGCATCGATGTGGTGATGCGCGTCTACGAAGCCGCGTCGCGCATGCCGCACATCCGGATTCGCGGACTGCAGATGCACATCGGCTCGCAAATCACCGAGGCGCGGCCCTTCGCGGAGGCGATCGGTAAAGTCGCGCCGCTCGTGCGCGAGCTGAAAGAGCGCTACGGGCTCGAGTTTCTCAGTATCGGCGGCGGGATGGGGATCGTATACAAACGCGCGCTCGATAGCGGCACCGGAAAGTGGTGGCACGATCATGGTGGCGAAGAGTCGGCCTTCAGCGTGCAGTCGTATGCGAGCGCCATCCTGCCGCCGCTGCGTTCGTTAGGCGTGCGCGTGTTGCTGGAGCCAGGCCGCTTCCTCGTCGGCAATGCCGGCGTGCTGCTGACGCGCGTGCGCTACGTGAAACAAGCGGCGGCGAAGAAGTTCGTCATCGTCGATGCCGGCATGAACGACCTGATCCGCCCCGCGTTATACCAGAGCCATCATGAGATCGTGCCGGTTACCGAGCCGGGTGAGCGCCGGCCGGAGAATGTCGATGTGGTGGGACCGGTCTGCGAGAGCGGCGACTTCTTCGCGCAGGATCGCGAGTTGCCGGAGCTGCGCGAAGGCGAGCTGGTGGCGCTAATGAGCGCCGGCGCCTACGGCTTCGTCATGGCCTCAAATTACAACTCGCGCCCGTTTCCGGCGGAAGTGCTGGTGCGCGGCGGGCGGTTCGCCGTGGTGCGAGAGCGCCAGACGTATGCGGATCTGGTGCGCGGCGAGCGCGATTTTGTTTAACCGCAGAGGCGCGGAGGACGCAGAGGAAAAACAGAAGAAGAGGTTCTGTTCCCCTGGGTTTGAAGTGCGTGCCTCCTTGCCTGAATCCTGCCTTGCCTCCGCAGGCTCTGCGCCTCTGCGGTTTAATCTTGTCCGGGCCTGCTTAGGTCAGTCCGCGAAGCTGCGCCGTCCCGACGTGCCGATGCCGCGGGTGGCGGCGGTTTCGTTTCATCACAGAGCGCACAGAGTCCACAGAGATAGACGACTGGCACTCTTCCATTCCTCTGTGAACTCTGTGTCCTCTGTGGTGAAATCCTTCCCCGGCAACAGGCCCAAGCTTGCGAATTTGGCCGATTCGCATAAATACTGCTCTCGCTAATCCCGTGAAAAGACTGCTCGCTACCTTTCTTCCGCTCGTTTTGCTCTTCGGCGCCGTCGCTCCGGCCGCCGCTGCCCCGGTCACCCCCGAGTACGTCATCGTCGTCGGCGGCGTGTCGCTGATGAAGTGGGAGAAGTACAAGGGCCCCCAGGCGCATGACTTGTGGTGGGCGAATTTCGTCCGCGCCGGTCGCATCCGGACCGAGCAGCTCCGCGAGAAGTATGGCCCGGACGCGAAGATCACCTGGCTGGTCTACAAGAAGGGCTACGTCGACCGCGGCGCGCAGGAAGGGAAGGACCTGATCAGCTTCATCGATTCGGTGGGCGAAAAGTTCAACCTCAACATCGTCTACTTCGATAAGGGCACTGAGGTGATCAACTACCTGAACCGGGGCCAGCCGCGCGACCAGGTAAAGATCGCGTTCTTCGAATTCTTCGGCCACTCGAACAAGGCCGCCTTCATGTTCGACTACAGCAGCGCGCTCGACAGCGCCTGCAAATCGTGGCTGCACACCAGCGAGCTCAACCAGATCAAGAAGAGCAACTTCACGCGCGACGCCAACATCCGCAGCTGGGGCTGCCACAGCGGCGAGTTGATGTCGATCCACTGGCGCAAATCTGTCGGCAATCGCATGTGGGGCGCGATCGGCAAAACGCAGTACATGACCCACGAGCTCCCCATTTTGTCGTCGCCGAACGGCAAGTGGGTGAATTGATCGGCCCAGGAGGCGCCGTTTCGGCGAGCCACGCTGGTGAGCGCAGTTTCGCGTTGACCTTTCAAGCGGCGTTTCCGTAGCTTCTCCGCCGTGAAAGCCGTTTTCGGTTGCCTCCTCTGCCTGCTGTTGAGCAGCGCGCAATGTTTCGCGGTTAAAGGCGGCCCGCAGTATCCGCTCGGCAATAATGTCGTCGGAACGTACGCCGGCGTAATGCAGGGCGCGTTCGATCCGACCAATCCCGGGTCGAGCAATACGATCGGCATCTTCTCGCTTGGCGTGCCCGGAAGCGGTGTCTCTGGTGGCGCGTTCGTCATGTTCTCGCGCGGCCGTGTTTTCAGTGGCTCCATTCAAGGTTTCGCAGATCCGGAGAAGGCGACGCTCAAGGGCATTCTGTCCGCCAGCTTCGAATACTCGATCGCGGTCGCCGTTCCCGGCCAAAACGGCTCGATCAACATCCAGAACATCGAAGTGACCGCGACTGCCAACGGGCCGATTAACGCCGACATTGCGAATTCGCGCCGTGCCTCGACGTTCGGCGGCTCCGTCACCCGATTACGCGGCGAAGCGACGCTAAGTATCTCGCAGGGCACTCTGGAAGATAATCTCGACCCCACGATCGATCGGCTTCTTTCGCTTGTCGTATCCGGGATCAAGCAGACGAACAGCGTCACAGTTGCCGTCCCGATTACGGTCGGCCGGTGAGGGCTGGCCGGTCCCTCTTCTCCTTGCGTCCACGGCAGCTCGCCCGGCGAGCATTCACGCTGCTCGAGCTGGCGATCACGGTTATTATCGTGGCCATCCTCGTCGCGCTCGTCATCGCGGCGATTTCGAAAATGCGCGCGCGGGCTCAGCGCATCACTTGCATGGCGAATCTCCGCGCCCTTTCCACCGCAGCGAACCTGCACGTGCAGCAACACGGAAGCTGGCCGCAGATCCCGGTCGGCGATGCGGGGACCCCCACCGAAGAATACTCCGAGGCTTGGATCAAGACGCTCAGCCCCTTCGGGCCGACGCGACAGACATGGATCTGCCCGCGCATCCAGAACTTGCTGCAGAATCCTGATTACTCGACACCCGAGACCGCGCGGGTCGACTACATCGCGACGCCCTTCGATGACAAGCCGACGTCGCCCATGGAGTGGCCGCGCCAGCCGTGGTTCGTCGAAGCCGGCGATGTGCACGGCAACGGCAACCTCATCATCTTCACCGACGGGAGCATCAGCGACCTGAAGACCGTCGTCGCGGAGAGCCAGCCGAAGAAGTAGTTGGGACGCGCAAAGCGGAAGAACATTTACTTGCGATCTGCGCTGGCTTCTGGGAATCTGCGCGCCCTCGCCCGCGCTAACCAGCACCACGCCGGCTCCGTCTTAGTCTCCTGATGAAACTTACCGCCGCACTCCGTCTTCTCGCCCTCGTTTGCATCGTCTGGCTCGCAGCTGCGGGCAACGCTGCGGCGTCCACGATCCGGTGGGAGTTCACAGAATACGGGGTAGGCGAAGGCGGCGGGATTCGCGTGAAAGTGATCGTAGATCGCACCGGCGATCCTGATGAAGGAGCAATCATCAGGGTCCGCTACCGGACGCTCGACGGTTCTGCGAAGGCGGCTCCAAGGCCGAATCCAACGCCAGATCCGACGTCTGGAGAACAGGACTACAATTCGGCGGAGGGGGAGCTGACTTTCGACCCCGGTATAGCTGCCCAGGAACTAGTTTTCGCCACGCTTGAAGACGAGCGACTCGAAGACACAGAAGACTTTCGCGCGATCCTGTTTAGTCCTTCAGCCACCAACCCGGACCCAAAAACTCCCCCGAACCGGTACGGCACGCCAACGATCAGCAACGGGTCGACCACCATCCGAATTTTTGAAGACGACCGCGAGAACACGATCCAGTTGGAACGCGACATCTATGGAGCGAATGAAAGCCGCCCCGGCGGCTCGAATGGCCAGGTTACGCTGACCGTGACCGCGTCGCGCTTCGGCGATCCGCGAACGGAACTGCGCGTGGATTACACGACGCGGGACGACGTAGGCAGCGCTGAACCAGGGAAAGATTACGTCAGTCAGGCGGGCACCATCACCTTCGGCCCTGGCGAGACACACAAGCAGATTACGATCGATCTTCTAAACGATACGTCTATCGAGTCTGGAGAGAGCTTCCGCGTGCAGTTGTCGAACCCAGACCCTGACGGCCCCGGCGGCGCCGTATTTGGCACCGGATTCCAGAACGCGGACGTCATAATCGGCGACGATGATGGCGGCACCAGTTTCATCCAGTTCACTACAACGGAGTACACGGCCGGCGAAGGCGACATCTCCGCTGTGGTCACCGCTGTGCGCAATGGCGGCAACGGTTTCAAGGTCTCCGCCGATTACTCCACGGCGGCGGGATCGGCGACTGCCGGTCAGGATTATCAACAGTCGGCTGGGCGGATCGAGTTTGAGTCGGGCGAATACAGCAAGGCCATCCGGATCACCGTCTTCCAGGATGGGATCACCGAAGCGTCGGAGAACTTCTCGATCACGCTTGCGAATCCGAGCGTCAACGCCGCGATCGGCAGTCCGGCCACCGCGAACGTCACCATTCTCGATGACGAAGGACCGCCGGTCATCACCAGCCCCACGAACGCGAGCGGCCAACGCGGCGAGCCGTTCAGCTATCGCATCACAGCCACAAACAGCCCGACAAGCTACGGCGCGACCGGGCTGCCGGCCGGGTTGTCGGTTGATACTGCCTCCGGCCTCATCTCAGGCAGGCCTAACGACTTTGGCGCCTTCCAGGTTCAGATCTCCGCCAGCAACAGCAAAGGCACCGGGACCGCCACCCTGATCCTCTCGATCGCATCCGGTGAGACGACGATCGTGCAGTTCCGGAACGACTTCCAAACCGTGACGGATCCGCAATCCAGCGTCACGCTGATCGTGGATCTCGCACGTGCCGGCGGCGAGTCTGACGCCGAGGTCTCAGTCGATTACGCGACGGGCGATGGCTCGGCCAAGGCAGGTGTGGACTACGAGCCGCAAGCTGGCAGGCTCGTCTTCGCGCCGGGCCAGAAGCAGCAGTCGATCACGATTGCGATCACGCCGCGCGGTTCACCGGGACCAGACCGCACGTTCTTTGTCGATCTGTCGAATCCGTCACGCGGCATGCTCGGTCGAAGCCGGGCGACGATCGTGAGCACACATCCAGACCTCTCGACCAAGCTGCTGAACATCTCGACGCGCGCCCCCGTTCGCTCGGGCGAGGAGGTGATGATCGCCGGCTTCATCGTGGACGGCAGCGTGCCGAAACGGATCGTGTTGCGCGCGATCGGCCCGAGTCTCACCGCCATGGAAGTGCCGAATGCGATCCAGGATCCGACCCTGACCCTGATGGATGCGAACGGCTCGCAGATCGCGTTCAACGACAACTACCGTCAGAACTCCGTCGAGGACCGACAGGCGCTCGAGAACAGCGGCCTGTCTCCCACGGACGAGAGAGAATCCGCCATCGTCGCGACGCTCGCTCCCGGTTCCTACACCGCCATTCTGCGCGGGAAGAGCAATGGCACCGGGCTGGTCGAGGTGTATGACATCGGCGGCACGTCATCGAGCCGCTTCGTGAACATCGCAACACGGTCGCGGGTGAACGAAGGCGACAACGGCGCCATGATCGCCGGCTTCATCGTTGGCGCGCCTAACCAGGGTGCGGGAACATCGCAGCGAGTCATCCTTCGGGCTATCGGCCCGAGCCTGTCCGACGCCGGCATCGCTGACGTGCTAGAGAATCCCACCCTCGAAATCTATCGCGGCTCGCAGAAGATCCTCGAGAACGATGATTGGAAGACCGACCAGCGCCAGGAGCTGCAAGCCAGCGGCCTGGCGCCGACGAAAGACAGGGAAGCGGCGATCATTGCCGACCTCGAACCCGGCAGCTATAGCGTGGTCATTCGGGGGAAGAGCAACACGACCGGCGTGGCGCTGGCCGAGGTCTACCAGGCGGGGCAGTAGCTCGCGAGTCGTTAGGCGACAGCGATGGCCCGGAGCAACCCGGGCCCACCGTAAATGTAGCCGGTGTAGACCTGGATGAGGTCGGCGCCGGCATCGAACTTCTCGCGTGCGCTCCCGGCGTCGAAGATGCCGCCCACGCCGATGATCGGCAGCTGGGTGCGTTCCTGAATCGTGCGGATAAATGCCGTAGATTTCTCGCGAACCGGCGCACCGCTCACTCCTCCGGTTTCGTTGCGATCGGTCGGGATCGCCGAGTGATCGAGCGTGGTGTTTGTCGCGATGATGCCAGCGATGCCGTTCTGCTCGCAGGTGGCAAGCACGCGGTCGAGATCGTCCGGGATGAGATCCGGCGCGATCTTCAGCAGGATGGGCTTTCGCGCGCGCTCGTTCTCGCCGCGGATCGCGCTGAGGAGCGTCGCGAGCGCGTGCTCCTGCTGCAAATCGCGCAGGCCGGGTGTGTTCGGCGAGCTGACGTTGAGCACCACGTAGTCAGCAAATTCCTGCAGCTTGCGAAACGAGTAGAGGTAGTCGTCGGCCGCGTGCTCCAACTCGGTGACCTTCGACTTGCCGATGTTGATCCCGATCGGCACGCGCGGCCAGTGACCGCTCGCGCGCAGCCTGCCCAGGCGGTCGGCGACTGCGTCCGCGCCGTCGTTGTTGAAGCCGAGGCGGTTGATGAGCGCCTGCTGGTCTGGGTAGCGGAAGATGCGCGGCTTCGGATTACCCGGCTGCGGCTTCGCTGTCACGGTGCCAATCTCGATGAACCCGAAGCCGAGCGCCTCCCAGGCGGGAAGCGCCACGCCGTTCTTGTCGAATCCCGCGGCGAGGCCGACGGGGTTCGGGAAGGTGAGACCGAAGAGCGTGGTCGGGTTTGGCAGGGGCGCGAATCGCCGCAGCAGCGAAAGCACAGACGGGAGGCCGGAGGCGAGCTGAAGGGAATGGATGGCGAGATGGTGCGCCGTCTCCGGATCGAGCGAGAACAACAGCGGCCGGACGATGCGTTCGTAAAACGAGCTGGTGCCAATGGTGCGTCCGATTTCAGTCACAGCAGGAGGAGCCTCACACAAAATCCACCAAGGATCACAAAGGAATCACTCAGAGCAGCCACTACTTTGTGTCCCTTCGTGTTCTTTGGGTGAGGCCGCTTACTTGCCGATGCAGAACTGCGCGAAGACGGAGTCGAGAATGGCGTCGTCACCGGCCGAGCCGATGATCTCCGTCACGGCGCCGAGAGCAGCGCGGAGGTCGAGCGCGGCGTACTCCGGCGAGTAGTTCGCGGTGAAGGTGGCGTTCGCGCGATCGCACGCCTCGAGCGCTCGGCGGAGGCAATCGCGGTGACGCGCGTTGATCGCGACCGAGCTTTCCGACTGTACGTGCTGCCCCGCAATTCGTTCGAGAATCGCATCCTCGAAGCCGTCGAGACCCGTCTCGGTCACGCAGGAAATGCGTAGTGCCTCCGACTCACGCCAGTCGGGGTGCTCTGGAAGGTCGCTCTTGTTCAGGAGCAGGATCTCTCGCGCCGGATCTGAAGCAAACGTCGAACGCTGAACGTCGAACGTCGAACGTCGAACTGAAGAACGGGACGCGCTGGCGTCGATCACGTGCAGGATGAGATCCGCCGTTTCGAGCGACTTTTCCGTGCGCGTGATGCCGGCGCGCTCGAGCTCATCGCTCGAATCGCGCACGCCCGCGGTGTCGAGGAGGCGAACGGGGATGCCGCGCATATTGATGACCTCTTCGATGGTGTCGCGAGTTGTGCCGGGGATCGGGCTTACGATTGCGCGGTCGTAACCGAGGAGCCGGTTCAACAGGCTGGACTTGCCGGCGTTGGTCGCGCCGTAGATCACGATGCGCACGCCTTCGCGCAAGATGCGGCCGTGTTCTGCCGTCGCCAGCAGCGCAGTCATGCCCGCCCGGATCTCCTCGGCGCGCGTGCGGAGCCGCTCAGTATCGTCGGGCGCGATATCTTCCTCCGGAAAATCGATCGCTGCTTCGACGTGCGCGAGGAGGTCGACCAATCCGTCGCGGATTCTCTTCACCTGGTCGGCAAGCCGCCCCTGCAATTGCTCGGTCGCAGCGCGGAGGGCGAGGTCGGTTTGCGCGCGGATGAGGTCGATCACCGCCTCGGCTTGCGTGAGATCCATCTTGCCGTGCAGGTAGGCGCGCTCGCTGAATTCGCCCGGTCGCGCGGCTCGGGCGCCCGCTCGCAAGCAGACCTCCAGCACACGCGCGGTGACGAGAATACCGCCATGGCAACTGATCTCGACCAGGTTCTCACCCGTGTAGCTGTGCGGCGCACGGTGGACGGAAAGCATCACCTGATCGATGACGCGCTCGCCATCGACCAGTTCGCCAAAATGCTGCACGTGCGTTTGGAAGTCGGACGGCCTGTGCTTGCCGCGGTAGACGTGATCGGCAATGACAGGAGCGTCCGGCCCGGAGATGCGGATCAGCGCGATCGCGCCTTCGCCTGCCGGGCTCGAGATCGCCGCGATCGTGTCGAGGTCGGCGGCAGGCGCGGTCAAGTCTTCGCGCCGCTCAACACTTCCTTCAACGCTGCGATGCATCGCTCGTTCTGCGGCATGGTGCCGACTGAGACGCGGACCCACTCGGCGAGATTGTAGCCGGACATTGCGCGGACGATCACGCCTTTCGGCAAGAGCGCTTTGAAGACGCTGGCGCCATCCGCCACGTGCACGAGCACGAAATTTCCGAAGCTCGGCACAAAACGCAGGCCCATCGCGGCGAACTGCTCCTGCAGGTAGGCGCGGCCTTCGTCGGTGATACGCTTCGTCTCGCGCTGGTGTGCTTCATCGGTGATGGCCGCGGCCGCCGCGGCCTGCGCGATGCCGTTGGCATTGAAAGGCTCGCGCGTCTTCTGCAGCACGGAGATGAGTTCCGGCCGGGCAATCCCGTAGCCGAGCCGCGCGCTGGCCAGCCCGTGGATCTTCGAGAACGTTCGCAGCACGACGACGTTGCGCCCATCGCGCACGAACTTCAGCGTGTCCGGCGGACGATCGACGTACTCGTAGTAGGCCTCATCGAAGACGACGACGACATCCTCGCGGACGCGCGACATGAAGCGTTCGATCTCTTCCTCGCCGGCCATGGTGCCGGTCGGGTTGTTTGGGTTGGCAATGAAGATGACGCGAGTGTCGGGCGTGATGGCGTTCGCGATGGCATCGAGGTCCTGGCGGAAATCCGGCGACGGGATCTCCGTCGTGCGCGCGCCGAAGACCTTGGCGATGATCTTATAGGCAATGAACGCGTGCTCGGGCGTGATGATCTCGGCGCCCGGCCGGAGGAAGGCGTGGCCGATGAACTCGATCACTTCGTTCGAGCCGTTGCCGAGGATGATGTGGTCCGCGGGTACGCCGAGTTTTTCCGAAAGCGCCCGTGTGACGTAGTAGCCGCCGCCGTCCGGGTAGAGGTGCGTGCATTCCACCGCAGCGTGCATGGCCTGGAGCGCCTTCGGCGAAGGGCCGAGCGGGTTCTCATTCGAGGCGAGCTTGATGATGTCGCTCGCGCGGGTGCCGAATTCGCGCGCGGTCTCCTCGATCGGCTTACCGGGCTGATAGACGGCGAGATCGCGCAACTGCGGATTCGCGGAGTCCCAGATCGAAGTCATGCGTGTGGAGTGTAGGCGGAAAAACGCGCCGGTCTAACCGCAGCGAGCAGAGTGCGTGGAGGAGCATGCGGCGCAAAGAAAACTCTGCGTCCGGCGTTCTCTGCGCTAAATACCGCGTATGGATGGACTGCGCTTTTTGCTCGCTGAGACTCAGGTCTTCGGAATTTCGATGCACCCATGGAAGATCGTGGGGCTGAGCGGCAGCGTCGTCTTCGGGCTGCGTTTCATCATCCAGTGGATCGCGTCGGAGCGCGCGCGGAAGAGTGTCATCCCTTTCGGGTTTTGGGAATGCAGCGCGCTGGGCAGCATGCTCATGCTCAGCTACTTCGCGATTTACCAGCGCGACTCTGTGGGGGTGATCAGCACCGCGATGCCTTTGCCGATCTACCTGCGGAATCTCTATTTCCGCTACACTCACCGCGAGCCGAAGCACGCCGGGAACGCGCCGCGTCCGGCGGAGTGAGATTCCTCATACTCCTAATCATAATCTTACTCCTAATCCTGCCCGCGGGCGGAAGAGCAGGATTAGGAGTAGGATTATGAGTAGGAGCGGGAATGATCTACCTCGATAACAACGCGACGACGCAGCTTGACCCTGCGGTGCTCGAGGAAATGCTGCCGTTTCTCACGACCGCTTACGGCAATCCGTCCAGCGGCTACGGGTTTGCCGCGGCGGCTCGAGACGCGATCCACCTTGCGCGGGAGCGGGTCGCCGCGCTGGTGGGCTGCGAGCCGGGTGAGATCGTCTTCACCAGCGGCGGGACAGAGGCGAGCAACGCTGCGCTTCATTCCGCCTTGCAGCTCGATGCGCAGCGCCGTCACATCGTCACGACGGCGGTGGAACACAGCGCGACGTATCGCTATTGCGAGCACCTCGCGAAGCACGGCTACTCCGTCACCTTCGTCGCAGTGGATCGCGACGGGAACCTGGACCTCGCCGCGCTCGAGAAGGCGATCCGGCCCGATACCGCGATCGTCTCGGCCATGTGGGCGAACAACGAGACTGGCGTGCTGTTCCCGATCGAGCAGATCGCGGATGTGGCGCGCGGCCAGCGTGTCCTGTTCCACACCGACGCCGTGCAGGCAGCGGGCAAAGTGCCCATGCGGCTCCGGGACGTGAGCGTTCAGTATGCCTCGTTCTCCGCGCACAAGCTGCACGGACCAAAAGGCGTCGGTGCGCTTTACCTCAGCCGGCGCGCCGTCTTTCGGCCGATGCTGATCGGCGGAGGGCAGGAGGACGGCCGCCGTTCCGGCACGGAGAACGTCGCGGCGATCGTCGGCTTCGGAAAAGCGGCGGAGCTGGCGGCGAACTCGCTGGGTGAAATGCAGGCGCGAGTGCGCGCGACGCGCGACCGGTTTGAGGACGTGTTGCTCCGCGAAGTTCCAGACACTTTCGTGAATGGGAACCGCGAAGCGCGCGTGCCAAACACCGCCAGCCTGTCGTTCGCCGGGATCGAGGCGCAGGCCGCGCTGATGTTGCTCGATCAGCAGGGAATCTGTTGCTCCGCAGGGTCGGCGTGTCACACCGCATCATTGCAACCATCCCGCGTGCTTGCGGCGATGCAGCTGAACGAGGAGCGCATCAACGGCAGCCTTCGGTTTTCGTTCAGCCGCTTGAACACGGATGCGGAGGTCGATCGCGCGTTGCAGATCATTCCGCGCGCGATGGGCAAGCTGCGGGCTTTGGCCGGGCCGCGTGCCTCGCGCGGCGAGAGCCTCGCAGTGTAAGTGACGCGACGGTCCTGATCGGACAGGCGGCGGCGCGTCGCTCTACTGTGTTCGGCGGCGTCTCTGCGGTGTGAAGCTGTCGTGTGGATCTTCCCGCCACGGATATCGATCAGCGACGACGCTGCTCGCGAACAGCCGGCCTGAGTGACGCCAGGGGTCGAGCACGATCCCGCGCTCAAATGGCTGGTCCCGCGCGGTGACGACCACCGCGTTGTGCTCGCGCAGAGTGCCCGCGCGCGCGATGCCCCAGCGGAGAACGAGCGTGCGCAACCTGAGTGCAGCCAGCCGGCCGCCAAGATCGCGCGCCCAGTGATGGCAAAGCCCGCGCTCCCTCAGGCCGGCGTTGACGAGGAAGTTATGAAACTGCGGAGAGCCGGCAGCGCGGTATTCGCGGGCCAGCTGCCTTGAGGAAAGCTGTGCGTGGTCGGCCAGCCGCTGCGCCTCGTGGGCGCGCACTGCTGGCGAGAGGGCGACCAGCTGCTGCGCCAGCGCGTTCGATGAGTGGCCGACATTCGCGCCTGGTTGTGAGGCTGCCGAGACCGGCGTCGTCACCGCGACGACGGCGATGAGGGCCGCGGTGATGCCGACAGGCAAGCGACCACGGGACATTGCGATGCTTCGGCTACTTGCCCGCAGGCGGGGCGTTTTCAGCCGGTTTGGCTTCGATGAATTGCCACGTCATCGCGCTGCGGCGGAACTCATTCGTCAGGCTCGGGTAGTCCACCTTCTGCGCGGTGAGGCGGAAGAGGAGGCGTTCGCGCGGTGTGTGGACCAGCAGGGCGCT
>CADCTA010000052.1 GCA_902805675.1 uncultured Chthoniobacterales bacterium
CTTGCTTGCCTTTGAACGCCTCGATGGTGACCGAGCGGAATTCGAAGCCTTCGACCGTCTGCCATGGGTGCTCGTCGCGTTTCAGGATCTGGATGCCGTAGAAGCCGGCATCGCTGAACGCCTGCAGGAAGCCTTCTTCCGTGAGCGCACCGGAGATGCAGCCGCTCCACAGCTCCGGATCATTTTGCAGATGCTCCGGCACTTCTTCGTCGGACACGATGTCTGAGATCACCGCGCGTCCGCCGATCTTCAGCACACGGAAGATTTCCTCGAAGAGCTGCCGCTTCGATTTCGCCTCGACGAGATTGAGAACGCAGTTGGAAACAACGACATCAACCGAGTCGCTCGCGACGAGCGGATGCTTCACGCGAAGCTCCTGCGCGATCTCGTCCGCGCGCAGGAATGACGCAGCGTCAGTGATTGGCCGCGCTTTCAGCTCCTGGTCGAGCTTGTCGAGATCGAGCGCGAGATCCTGAATGCGGCCTTTGCGAAACTCGACGTTCGCGTAGCCGATGCGCTCCGCGACGACCGGCGCATTCGTGCGAGCGACATCGAGCATCTCGTCGGTCATGTCGACGCCGATGACCTTGCCGGTTTCGCCGACTACTTGCGCTGCGATGAAGCAAATCTTTCCAGTGCCGCTGCCGAGATCGAGCACTGTCTCGCCGGCACGCAGATACTTGCTCGGGTCGCCGCAGCCGTAATCTCTTTCGATCACCTCCTGCGGGATGACCTTGAGATACTCCGGGTTGTAATCGACCGGGCAGCAGAGTTTCGCTTCGGGTGCTTGGGCGCCGGCCGCATAGCGCTCTCTGACGGCGGTTTCCGCGTTCAATGTGCTCATAGGGGAAGAATCAGTCCGTTTGATACGCCTGCGAGGCTATGCCGGACGCGAAGCCGAGTGAACACTTTTCCTCGCGGGTGCCGCTCCGTCGGGCCTCGGAGCCGTACATACAAAATCCCCAGTCGCGCGCGGCGGCTGGGGATTTGTTGTCGAAACGTCGAAGCTTAGGCCTTCGGCGGCATCAGCACGGTGTCGATCACGTGGATCACGCCGTTCGACGCTTTCACGTCTGCTTTCACGACCTTGGCTTTGTTCACGGTCACTTTGCCGTTGCTGACTTTGACGTCGAGCATCGCGCCGTTTGCGGTTGGGGCTTTCATCGTCTTCACGTCGGCGGCCATGACTTTGCCTTCCATCACGTGGTAGGCGAGAACTGCGCCGAGCTTCTCTTTGTTCTCCGGCTTCAGGAGGTTCTCAACGGTGCCTTTCGGAAGCTTTTTGAAAGCGTCATCCGTCGGAGCGAAGACCGTGTAAGGTCCTTTTTCCTGGAGCATCGAGGTCTTGCCGGCGGCGTCGAGCGCGGCGACGAGGGTCTCGAAAGTCCCTGTGCTTTTCGCCGTGGCGACGATGTCGTTAGCCGCGGTCGCGGTGAAGGTGAGCGCGAGAAGCGCTGTGCATACGAGTGTTAGTTTTTTCATGTGTGGTGGTTCCCTTTGGGTAGCAAGCAGGTGCAGTTCGGGCGCAAACCCGGAGCAGTTTCGGTTGTCGTAAATGACCGCCGATCAAATGCTTGTCTGGTATCTGATACGGGGCCTGCGACCGCATGGATGCAATGCGATACGCTTTGCTGCTTGCCCACTGCGCAGCGGTAGCTCCTATTGAGCGCGGAAATGGGTGCGCTCCATCTCGGTGTAAATATTGACCACGTCGCCACGTTGCGGCAGGCGCGGTATGCCACGACGCCCGAGTCGAAAAACGTCGAGCCGGATCCAGTCGCGATCGCGAGCATCTGCGAGCGAGCGGGAGCGCACGGCATCACGGCGCATCTCCGCGCGGACCGGCGTCACATCGGCGACCGCGACATCGATCGGCTGCGCGCCAGCGTGATGACGAAGCTCAATCTCGAGATGGGCAACACGGCCGAGATCGTCGACATCGCGTTGCGCGTCGTGCCGGACGAGGTCTGCATGGTGCCGGAGAAGCGCGAGGAGATCACGACGGAAGGTGGGCTCGACCTCGTTGCGCATCGTCGTGAACTTGGGCCCACCATCAAGCGACTGCACGCTGCTGGGATCCGCGTCAGCATGTTTATCGATCCGGCGCGCGAGCAGGTGGAGGCAGCATCAGATCTGGGCGCGGACATCGTGGAATTGCACACCGGCAAGCTGGCGAATGCGTTCACGGAGAAATTCGAAAAGCAGGAGCTCGATCGTCTGCGCGAAGCAGCGGTCCGTGCATCGAACTTCAACCTCCAGGTGAACGCCGGCCACGGCATCAACTACCGCAACATTGCGCACATCCACAAAATCCCACACCTCACCGAGCTGAACATCGGCCACTCCATCGTCTCGCGTTCGGTGTTCGTCGGCTTCGAGACGGCGGTGCGTGAGATGCTCGGAGCGATGGAGAATTACGGTGGTTGATCCGCAACTCGTTTGGATGAATCAGGAAAGCAGGAAAGCAGGAAAAGAAGCACCGGCATGCCCCTTCCTGCTTTCCTATCTTCCTGATTCGTCCTTCCGCGGCTTTCCGCAGCTGCGATGCTCGCGCCGATGAGTGTCATCGGCATCGGCGTCGACATCGTCGAGACGACGCGGATCGAGCACTCGCTTGAGCGATTCGGCGAGCGCTTTCTCCACCGCGTCTTCACCGCCGGGGAGATCGAGTATTGCCGGTCGATGAAGTATCCGGCGCGGCATTTTGCGGCGCGGTTCGCGGCCAAGGAGGCTGTCTCGAAAGCCTTTGGCACCGGGATCGGAAAATCGATGGGTTGGAAGGATATCGACGTGCATCGCGAGGGGAGCGGCCAGCCGTTCGTGGTGCTGGAGGGCGGCGCGAAGCAAGTTGCCGCGGAGCGCAATGTGTCGGCGCTGTGGATCAGCCTAAGTCACACCGATCACAACGCGGCCGCGATGGCGGTGCTGGAAGCACGACGGCCATGAACTCAGTGTCATCTCGACCGAAGCGAAGCGCAGTGGAGAGATCCCGTGGCTCCACCCGCCGGTCGGGCAACGGGATCCCTCGGCTTCGCTCGGGATGACCGCGTTGCGCTCGGGGTGACCGCGTTGCGCTCGGGGTGACCGCGTTGCGCTCGGGGTGACCGCGTTGCGCTCGGGGTGACCGCGTTGCGCTCGGGATGACCGCGTTGCGCTCGCCAGCTAAATCCGCACGCCAGCCGGCGCGGTAAGCGCTGCGTCCGTCACGTCGCCGGTGTTGCGAGTGGCAGCGGGCTCGAAAAGCACCACCTCGCATTCTTCTTCCGCTGTGGTGCGATGCTCCACGCCGCGCGGGACGACGAGAAATTCCCCGGCGTTCAAAACCACCGCACGATCGCGCAATTCCACCCGCATCGATCCGCGCCAGACGAGGAAAAGCTCGTCCTCGTTCTCATGCTGGTGCCAGACGAACTCGCCTTTGAACTTGGCGAGCTTCACTTCCTGGCCGTTCAGCTCGCCGACGATCTTCGGCCGCCAGTGCTCCGAGAAGGAGGCGAACTTCTCCGCGAGGCTGACCTTGTTCACGAATCGTTCGGCTGCTTCCCCGAGTTGCTCCGCGGGCGGAACGCAGCTCCCATCGCGGCGACGAAATAGAAGAGCGAGAGGAGGAGGAAGAGGATGTTGACCGCGCGCGCGAACGGCGGCGCGCCTTCGGGCCAGAGTTGGCCGAGCAGGACGATGCAGTTCAGGACAACGAGGATGATTAAAACGCCGGGCCGTGTGCGCATGGAGCAGTTCTACAACGACGGACGCGCCGCGGAAGTGTAAAAGCGACGGCTAGCGCGCCGGCGTGACCTTCACGAGCACGACGCCGTGCGGCGGCACGGACGCTTCGAAGCGGTCGGGAAATCGGCCGAGATCCTGTTGTCGCCACAGGTCTCGGACAAGCTGCGCTCCTTCCACTCGCATGTCGGACCAGCGGACGGCGACGGTGCGGCCCTTCTCGCCGCGATTGAACAAGCCGACGACCCATGAGCCGTCTTCCAGCACCTTCGCGAAAACCTCCGCGTTGCCGCTGTGCGCGACACGCGTCGCCTGCTTGCAGAGCGGGTCCTGATTAATGGCGAGCACCTCATCGTTCGTCAGCAAGCCGAGTGTAAACGGATCCAGCTTCTCGAGATCGCATCCGAGGAGGAGCGGCGCGGCCAGCAACGACCACAAACTCACCTGGGTGTATTGCTCGTTAGGCGTGAGCCTCGTCGGTCGCCGCTGGCCCCAGCCGACCTGCCCGACAAGCAACATGTCCGGATCGTTGTAACTGCCCGGTGCGCTGAAGCGCGCCCAGCGATCGCGCGAGAACCCGATCTCGCTCAGGTCGTCCCACTCGTCCTTCACGTCGCCGGATGTGCGCCAGGCATTCGCCAGCTCGGCAAGCTGCCCCGCCTCGGCAAACGGCGCATTGTTCGAAACGGTGAAGACGATGTCGCGCGCCGTCGCGTCCAGGCTTTGGCGCATCTCACGCGTGTGCGCCACGTCAATCGGCACCCAGTCGTACTTGAGGTAATCGATGCCCCACGCAGCCCATTGCCGCACGTCGGCATCGACAAACGAGAACTTGCCGAACGTCCGTAACGTCTTCGTAATCCTGCCGCGGCTCTTCTCCTTTGCGCGTTGGCTGAGCGGCTTCAGCCACGCGTAGTTCTCCATCCACGACACGTGCTTCGGATACTTGAACTTGAAGTGTTCGTTATGCGTCCCTGCGCGCAGCCAGTCGGTGCTCCCGTCCGCGTGATCTGCCGACGACCCGAGATGCCCGACGAAGCTGGTCCGCCACGGCGTTGAGTAGATGCCGAGCTTGAGGCCCGTGGCGTGCACGTGCTCGGAAAGCGCAGCGATGTCGGGGAACTTCGCGTTCGGCATGATGGCGTTGAACTCGCCGCCGCGGACGCCTTGCCAGCCGTCGTCGATGTTCACGTACGTCCAGCCGTGATCGCGCAGTCCGCTCGCCACGAGTGCGTCGGCAGCGTTGCGGACCTTCTCCTGGCTGACGCTGCTCGACCAGATGTTCCAGCTGTTCCATCCCATTGGCGGCGTGAGCGCGATGCGCTGGCCAACGATGATGCGCAGCGGGCGTTCGGCGACGCCGTGCGCGTTAGCGGCTCGCAATGTGACGACATGCCGACCCGCCGCCTCGAGGCGTCCTGTGATGCGACCGCTGGCCGCATCTAACTGCAGACCTTCGGGAAGATCGGTCGCGGAAAATTCCATCGGTCGCTCACCGGTCGCGGCCACTTGAAAGAGGAATGGCGAGCCAGGCCGCACGCCGAAAACTGCCGCGCCGTTAATCCGCGGAGTGCGCGGCGCTGCGGGCGTGAGGATCGCTCCGTTCTCGCCCGCATGTTCGACTGGCGCCGGGTTGCACGAGCAAAGCCCCATCGCGGCAAACGCGGAGATGCCGAGCGCGCGCGATCTCGCGCTCCACCACAAGCTCCGGCGACGCTGAGCGATGCTGCACACGAGCGCCAGTCTACCGCGTGATCAAGTCGTGCTGCTCCAACTCGGCAGAGCGAACCGTTCGCGTGTACTCAGGGAGCAGACGCCGGAGCTCCGCGATGCCCCATGAAGCATACGCCGGCGGAACGGCGATGTGTTGCAGCTCCTGCGGCAGCGCAGAACGGAAGGCCGCGGCGTCGACCGGCGAACCGGCGACGGCGTAGGAGTGAACGACGTCCATGTTCGGCCGGAATTTGCCTTCGCCGAGCAGATGAGCCAGCGGGTCGAAGGGGAAATACCAGCGCCCCGGTTCTTTCGCGACGGTGTCGTGTGCTTCGACCAATGTGGCAGGACCTCCAACCGACCATCTGAGGAAGCCAGCGGCGGAAGAAAGGCCGACCACAAACGTGACGATCGCCAGCGCTGCGTAGGCCGTCGCCAGCGCCGTTCGGTTTGCCTGTTGAACGAGGGTGGCAAATGCGACAAGCCCCGCAATCGCGAGGGGTAACGTCACTAGCGCGCGGCTGTTCACGTCGCCACCTTGTTTGCCGACGCTCGCGACCGATGCAAAAAGCATGACGAGGGCGAGCAACAGAAAGAGCTTCGCCATTTGCGTGGCAGCAGGAGAGATCCGCTCGAGCACCGGAAGCGCTAACACCAGCGCGACAGCCACCACGCCATAGTGCCGCAGGTAGTCGCCGAGGAAGGTGAGCAGCGTCCGCACCTTGTCCATGACGTCGTAACTGCTGCCGCTCAGCGCCAGATTGTCGACGCCTTGCATTGTGAACCACGGCATCCGGCCGGGCAGCCGCAGGTTCAGCAGCACCGCCGCGAATCCGTCGCGCGCCGCGGCACACGCGTAGACGAGTCCGAAGGTGACCGCTGCGGCGAGAGCGAACCTGAGTCCTGCTCGCCAGCCGAACTGCCAGGCAGTCCAGATGAAGAACCCGAGCGATGCAGCAATCAGGTTCACCTTGCATGCAGCACTCAGGCCCGCGCAGACTCCGCCGATCACGAGCCATCGCCCCAGCGTCGACGTCGCGGTCGCTGCGCGCATGACAGCGTAGGCGGCGAGCAGGAACAGCCCGAGCGCGGGAGCATCGACGTGCACGTACGTGGTGATGTAACTCAGCGATGGAGCGGCGAAGGCCACCAGCGCAAAGAGAAGCAGCAGAAAGCTCCAATGCAGAGGCGGCGTTTGGCCGGATTCGCGCAGCCGATGCGTGCAGCCGGCGCAGATCAGCCCAAGCGGGGCGAGGATGTAGACGTGCGCGAGAACGGTCGCGATCGCGACCGCCATCGCCGGTTCCCTCGCGACCGTGCTCGGCAAGTAGGCGACGGGATAAAGCGGGCCGTAACCCACCATCACCCACGGCGGCGTCTCGGGCGACGAGAACAACGGGTAGCCGTGCGTGAGCGCGAAGGCAGGCGCGAGCCGCACCGAGGTCCACGCGAAGTCGAGATTCCGCTGGAACGACAGCCACACTGACAGACAAAACACCGCCGCCGCCGCGGCAAGGAGAACGTAGCGCACTCCGGCGGGAACCTTCCAGGTCCGGTCCGCGAGCGACACATCGCCAGTCGTAGTTTGTTCCGGCACGGCGACGCATCAAACGGCCGCGGGTTCGTTTTTGCCAGCGGCTTTTTGCGCGCGCCGTCGCGCTTCATCGTGGCTTACCGAATCCGAGCGCTTCGGTAACAGCCGCCGCACCCGGGCTCGGCCGCTCATGATCTTTCGCGACTTCTACCTGCACGTCGGCTTCCTTGCGCCCGGGGATCAAGCCCAACTCGGCAGCGTGGTGCGCCATGGCCTGGCTGTCCGGCGCGAGAAGCATTGGCACGCCATGGTGGCCGGCGGCTTTGATGTGCTCGCGCACGTGGTCGTCGCGCTTTGTCGCGCTGGCCGGGTCTACGTCGCGGATGTAGATGGCTTTGATCCGATCCGGGTGCAGCGTGGCGGCCTCGGCATAGAGCCCGGCATCGTGCTGGCCAGAATCACCGATAAGCACAAATGGGAGCTCCGGGAAATCCGCCATGATCTTCAGCGTCCGCTCGAGCTTCTGGCGGTGATCGCGCGCCTCCTTCAGCTTCTTCGGGCGGAGGTCGTAGTCGCGCAGGAACATGGGGCCTTTCGGGATTTCGTTCAGCTCCATGAACTCGCAGAGCAGATCGTAGAGATTCCACGGCGAGCTCGAGACGTAGAAGATCGGGTTCACCGGGCGGGTTGCGCCCCCGTTCTGTAGCGAGCGGTAAAGCGCCGCCACGCCTTCGAGCGGTTTGCGTGTCTTGGCGTGGCCCACAAACGTCAGCCTCGCCGCAGTCAGGAAACTGGTGACGTTGGTTTCAATCACGGTGTCATCGAGGTCGCTGATGACGCCGAACTCCGCCTCGTTGCCCAGTCCCGCGATCGCATGCGTGGCGGAGATCTCCTCGCCGCGCACCTCGCACCGTGCTTCCGCAGTGAACCACGGCCCTTTGCCCTGCGTGTCGCACGGCAGCTCAAGGTGGTAGTACCCCTCGCGATCCGTAATCGCCGTAACCTCATGACCTTCGAAGCGGACCGTGACCGGAACATCGGGGACCTCGTCCGTCTCGAAGCGGTGATACGCATCGAGGAGATTGCGCCAGAGGCTTTCGCCGTTATGGAGCTCGCGCGGCGCTGGGTTAGCGAGGAGGCGTCCGGAGACCAGCACGTGCGTGCGCGTTGCGTAACCTCGATAAGCGCAGATGCGCATGCGCGAAACGTCACCCGATCCTCAGGAAATTAGAAGGACGAAGTGGCGGCTGACGCGGAGCGCAGCGACCGACGGCTGCTGTACTTCGATCGACAGCTGTCATGCGGCCGACAGCTGTACCCGCGCCGCTGTCGCCCACCGCGACCGCTCCTGTCATTCCGACCGGAGTGGAGGAATCGCTTACTTGGAAGGGAAAGGATTAGAGATGTCTCGACTTCGCTCGACATGACAGGCGCGCGATACAGCTTCACTGCGAGGTGGCATCTGCCACCGCGGCCACTCCGGCCAGCAATGCCCTGGCGAGGATCTCCTGGTTGGCGGTGTCCCTAATCCACTTCGCGTCCTCCTGCTTCGCGAGGTTCGCCATCTCGACAAGCAACGCTGGCACTTCGCTGTGGATTGAACCTGTGAGCGCGCCTTGCTTTCCGCCGATGAACGTCTGCTCGTCACCTTTGATGCCGTTATCCCTCAATTGCTGCCGAAGCTGCGCGGCGAGCGCGGCGTGGAATGGTTTCGCTGCGCGTGCCGAGGCTTCGACCACCGCTGGCGATGGCCCTTTCACGCCCTTGGCCTCACCCTGCTTGCGCGGGTAGTAGATGGTGAAGCCGCCGGGTCCCTCAGAGTCCGCGTGCAGGCGCAGCATCAAATCGGCGCCTGATTTGTTCGCGATCTCGGCGCGTTGCTTATTCGTCACGTACTCTCCAAGCGACGACTTCGTCAGCACGACCTCATACCCACGCTGCTCGAGCAGCCTGCGCAAGATCTGTGCGACGGCCCAGTTGATCTCCACTTCGCGCACCCCGTTCAGGAGTTCGCGACCGTCATTATTTTCGCTGGGATGTCCGGGATCAATGCAGACGCGGAACGGACTCTTCGGCACCGGCTCGGCTGCGTTTGCTGAGGCCACGAGCAGTGACATCGCAATAACCAGCGGCGTGCAAGCTGCGCGGCTGGCGAGAGCGCAAAGGTGGG
This sequence comes from uncultured Chthoniobacterales bacterium, assembly GCA_902805675.1. Taxonomy (GTDB): domain Bacteria; phylum Verrucomicrobiota; class Verrucomicrobiia; order Chthoniobacterales; family UBA10450; genus JACCTI01. The sequence continues at coordinate 9,141 of CADCTA010000052.1, forward strand.
GAATCACAGCGGAGATACTCCAAGCGGATGGCGCGATCGGCGAGCGAGAACGTGCGAGTCGTTCTGCGGAATCCGAGCACAATGCGCTTCGCTCGCCGCTTGCGCCGCAGCGATAGCTGGAGCCTGTTGCAATGCACATGGCATCTCCAGTCGCCACGTCAGATGCCAACACGCGGAGGTTGTTTTGCGAGCGGACGCGCGTCTCCGGCGCCAGCCTTCAGCTCGATCTCGGCGGCAGGACAGCCGGCACCATCCTCATCGAGCTGCACGAGGTCGACCGGCCGGACGCGCCACCACTCCGCAGCGTCACGATCAATATCGCGACAAGCGAGCCCGGAGAGGCAGAGCATGTGTATTGGCCGCCTGTCACGGAATCGAATGACGGCTGGTTCTTGCTCCGGGCGACGTTCTCCGACCCGAGCGCGCCGCACGAATCGAGTGGGCTACTGCTCGAAGCGAAGCTGATTCACTCGCAAGCCGAGCCTTACGAGAGCATCCCCCAGGCGCTTCTCTTCAGCCCGATCAGCCAGTGCAATTTGAATTGCACCCACTGCATCTCGCGGCCAACACGCGCGAAGCTACGCCACGCCTCCGATGCCACCTGGGCCGCGGTGCGCGAGGTGACGCGCGGCGAAAAGTTCGTGCACCTCGCGACCGACTACAGCGGCGACATTCTCTTCGATGAGCGCCGCTACCCCGGCACGCTCGCGCGACTGATCGACCTGGAGGCAGCGTTCAGGATCGACACCCACGCAAACTGCCTCGACGACGACATCGCGCACATGCTGCTTCGCTCTCAGCTGCGCGAGATCAACTTCTCCGTCGACAGCATGGACCCGGAGATCTATCGCGGCATCCGGCGTGGCAGCATTCCGCTGGGCGAAGTGCTTGGGAAGATCGCTCGGTTCATGGCGCGCAAGCGGGTCGAGCGCCCGGAGATCCACACCATCATCTCGTTCGTGCTGATGCGTTCGAACGCGGCCACGATCAAGCCGGCGCTCGCCTTTGCGCAGGAACACGGGATCGATCACGTGAGCGTGGTGCCGATGCTGGCTTTCACCGAGGACATGCTCGATGAGATCCTCGTCTGCGATGATGCGGCCTACTCCGCGCTTTATGCGGAGCTCACCGCCGAAGCGACACGCGTCGGGGTCGCGCTTGCGATGCAGCCGCCGGTGAAGCGCTGGCGTGAGGATGATATTCACACCCCGTGCGAAGTGCCATGGGCGACGGCGGCGATTACCGCGAACGGCGACGTGATGGCCTGCTGCATGCCCGGCACGGTGATCGGTAACCTGAACGAGCAGAGCCTCGATGAGATTTGGAACGGAGCCGACTTCGCCGCGTTTCGGATGCGGGTGAACTCGCCCAATCCGCCCGCATCCTGCCGCAATTGCGGCATGGCGCGCGTGAGGAACAATCGCAAAGCTTACGCGCCGGTGCGATACGCGCGCCCCGCGGTCGCAGCTACTTGAACGCAGCTACTTCACACGCTCGCCGTCCGTCGCATCGCGCAGTGCTTTGAATTCATTCCCCTCGTTCCACGTCGGCCAGGCTTCTGAATTGGCCAGCTCGCGGCCGAGCTCGTAGGCGACGCTCGCCTCCTGCACTGTGCCGGCGAAGGTCCACTTCGGATCGAATTGGTCACACGGCTGGTGGTAGCAGTTCTTGTTGTACGCGGAGACAATCCGGTTGCCCGCTGCGAGGCCGCCGTCGACGAGGTCGCGTCCCGCCCGGAAGGCGAGCGCGGGCACGCCGCGCCGCGCGAACGGGAAGTGATCGGACCGGAAGTACCAGCCCGCTTCCGGGTTGGGCTCAGGCGTCACGCGGAGACCCTGCGTCTTCGCGATGCGCGCGAAATCATCCTCCAGCGAGGTGCGCCCGCCGCCGATCAGCTCGATGTCGCGCGCAGCAGGCAGGACCACGTGCGGGTCGAGGTTCAGCACGGCTACGGTTGTGGCGAGGGGATAGAGTGGACGCGCGGCATAGTAGTCGGCGCCCAGCAGGCCCTTCTCCTCCGCCGTCCAGGCGGCAAACAGGACCGTGCGCGCAGGTGGCTCACCCGCCTTGAAGACGCGCGCGATCTCGAGCACCTCGGCCGTGCCCGTAGCATTATCTACCGCGCCGTTGCGAATCGCGTCGCCCGTCTTGTCGGGACCATTCTGGCCGTTCGCATCCCAGTGCCCACCGTAGAGGATGAACTCGTTAGGCCGCGCCGTGCCGGTGACCTTGGCCATGACGTTGCGGCTGACGAACGGTGTCGCCTTCAGCTCGCCGGAGGCGGAGAGGGATGCGCCTCCGATCGGGATGGCACGGAAACCGGGATCACGTGCGCGTTTCTTGATCGCGGCGAGGTCGGCGAGCTTGGAGCGTTTCAGTAGATCGACTGCGACATCGCCGGCCATCCAGCCGCTGAGCTTCAGGGGAGATGGATTGAGCGGCGCAAGCACCACCGCGGGCAATGCATCGCCGCTGCCGAGCTGCGAAAACGGATAGCTCGCTGCAGCCTCCTCGTGGATCACGAGCACGCCGACTGCGCCGGCTTTCGCCGCCGCCTCGAACTTCACGCCCACCCGGCCAGTGTAAGCCATTCGGCGCCCCTCGAATCCGAGGTCGCGACCGGCTTCGAAGTCGGGATCGTTCGCGAGCACGACGGCGATCTTGCCGCTCATGTCGACACCTTCGTAAGCGTTCCAGCCAAGCTCCGGGTTCACGATGCCGTAGCCGGCAAAGACGAGCGGTGCGTCCGCCACCGTCGTCGGGCCGGGGTTGCGCAGGCCCAGAGTGGCATTGCGGCCGAGCACGAGCGGAGTCGCTTTGCCGCCGACGTTCAGAGTGAGCTTCGCGCCCGGCACCCGTTCGAGTCGCACGAGGGGAACCTCCTGGAACCATCCGCCGTTTTCGCCGCCCGGCTCGAGGCCGGCTTTCGCGAATGCATCGGCGAGGTATGCCGTTGTCTTTTCGTCGCCGGGTTCTCCCGGTCCGCGGCCAAGGAACTCATCTGACGAAAGGTTGCGGACGTCTTCCTTGATGCGCTCGGCCGAGATCGGCGTGGCCGGCGCGTTTTGCGGCGCCGAGGTTTGTGCGGAAAGGGAAGCACTGGTGAGCGCGAGAAGCAGGGCGAGGACGTGCGGCGGTAAGTTCATGCAGAAGAACAATGATTCCTGAATGATTCGCGCGCGAATGGCCGTGCGATTGGCTCGCTCGACGGAGGCAATGAAGATCGATTGCTGATCTGGCGATCAGTTCTGCTCTCGGCGAAGCTCTTGGCGGAAACCCCGTGCCTAAGCTTCGTCTGAGTTCCTACTTCGGTAGTTGGTGGCTGCCGTCGGCCGTCTTTCTGGCGCTGCTCGCGGCGCTGACGGTCGCGTTGAAGCTATTCCGATCGCTTTCAAGCTCGGTGGTCGACGTTTGGCTCTGTGCGGGCGGCCTCGCGTTCGTCGGCATCATCGGGGCAGCGGTGTGGAACTTCGCTCAAAGGCGGTGGGGGAAGGGCCTGCTTCAACTACTGCTCGCTGTCGTCTGCGCGGGTGCTGCCTTTACTGCGGGCATCTTCCTGATGCTGACCAGCCCAAGTGAAGATGGCTTCGCCGATCAACTCGAGATTCCCGCGGGTCTCGCAATCAGCGAACCGAAGGATGAAGCCGAACCGCGGCCGGGCGGCGAACAGGACAGTTTCCAAGCTGCGATGCTTAGCGCGCTACGGACACCGGGCACAAACGACGCCTCCGTCACGGCAGACATCTCCGCGCTTGCCGCCCTGCAAACGAACGCGCCGGATCTTCTGCGCCGTTACCTCGCCGCGAGCCCGGCCTGGCGTCTCTTCGAGGAGCGCGGCAACCTCTTCGCCACCCGCAGGTGGATGGTCGGTGGCGAGTGGCAGTATTCGCTGCACGGTTACTACACCCGCGGCAGCTTCGAGCGCGCCTCACGCTCCGGGTTGCCGCAGTTTCAGACCCGACTCACGATCGGACTGTCGGGACAGCCGTGGCACGGCCGAGGCGGCGGCCTCACCCGGCTGAAGACCGGAGAAACGGGGAAAGTGAAAATCGGGATGGGAAATCAACTGCACTCGAGCCATTGCGTCGTCTCCGGCGGATCGCTGGTGGTTGAAGTGTTTGAGGAATCAGATGCGATCGAGCGACGGCTCACCAAATCGGCGCTTGGCTATTTGCAAAGCGAGTTCGGCGCCCTGCTTCAGCAGCCTGCGTGGGAAGCTATTCGAACGATGTTGACGGCATCGGGCGGTGTCCGACGCTCGGAACCCGAGCTGGTGCTGCGAAAGTCATTCCAAGGCGGCATCTACGACTCAGAGGTGTGGGCGAATCCCGGTGAGCCCGGGATGGTGTACCTGAAGGCCTTCGAGGTGACGAAAGGAACGCCGCTCTCAGCAGAGGCGTTGAAGCGGTCTTCCGGCGAATGGATCGGCTGGTCTGACGATCCGGGCGAGGTGTTCCTCGCAAACTCGCACATCACCGTCTACGAAGGCGACTGGGGGAAGCATTACGCAGCGCGCTTTGAACTCTGGTTTGTGCCTGACTCGGGTGCCGCCGAACGCAAGTTGCTCGAGAGAGTTTTCCGCATCGAGGGGTGGCAGAGGTAGGTCGGCAGGCAGTTGCCACCTCCTACTGAAGAAAGACAGCGTTCTCTCGTTGCTCGCGCCTGGTGGAGACAACCGCCCGCGCAGCCTAGATACCCATGTTCGACAAAGCGGTGGCGAAGCGGTTCACCGCGCTGACGAGATTCGGGTGCGATTCTTCCAGCCCGGCGATGGATGCACGCAGCCCATCCAAGCCGGTCTCGGTGAGCTGAGGATTCTTCTGCGAGCGCGTCGCCTCGTGCGCCGATACATCGAAGAAGCGCGTAATGCTCGACGCCTCTTCGGCGTGCGTCTCCGAAAGCGTTTTGATCTCCGACTTCAGTCCCGCGACCAGCCTGAGCAGCTCCGTCTTCGCCTCGCTTGGAATGTTGCCGGAGGTTTCGATCGTCGATTCGATTTTCTGGATGCGCTCGTCAATCATGGCGATCCGACTCTACACCAGCGCCCACTCCACTGGCGAATGTTTGCATACGATGCCGCACGGGTCCGCGACGTTGTGATCTAATACGCTGTTCGTTCGGCATCCCGAGCTCGTCCCGAACGGCGACGGCGATCTCGAACGCGCGTCTGAAACGGCTAGACGAGCTCTCCGCCGCTGCATTCGCAGACGACGCGAAAGCCGACGTCGTTGCAGGAGTAGGTTGGTGCATTCAAGCCACGGGCAGTCGCCCGAAGGCTCGGCCAGCGTGATTTCCAGCTGCCGCCGCGATAAAGGCGTTTGCTGCCGGAGGCGAGGCCACGTGGATTACGTTTCGGCGTGCCGGCGAGCGGCTGGTAGAAATCGAGACACCATTCCCAAACGTTGCCGCCCATATCATCGAGACCGAAGAAGCTCCGGCCGCCCGGAAACGCTCCGATTGGCGCGGTCTCGCCGTAGCCGTCAGCGACAAGGGGATCTCGCCACGCGAAGCTCGTGCTGGCATCGGCAAAGTTCGCCAGGTCGCCGCGGCGGTCGTGGTTGCCCCACGGATAGATCCGTCCGTCCGTGCCGCGCGCCGCATATTCCCACTCTGCTTCCGTCGGGAGCCGGTAGTTTTTCCCGTCCTTTTGCCTGAGCCAGTCGCAATACTTCACCGCCTCGTAGCTGGTGACATACACGACCGGATGGTCGTCGCCGGCGCTCTTGATGCGCTTTTGCTTGTGGCGCGGATCGAAGCGCTCGTACTCGGCATTCGTGACCGGGTAGTGCGACATATAAAAGTGGCTCAACGTGACGGGCGTGAGTGGCTGTTCGTCGGGCGCGGCATCCGGCGCATCGCTGCCCATGATGAACTCGCCCGCGGGGATCAGCACCATCGGCGCGCCCACCGGATTGTTGAACATCGGCGGCAAGTCGGCCGGTGCTGTCTTCGGCGCGACACGTTGGGCCGGAGCTGCAGGCGGGGCTGGAGCGGTGGCGATTACCGCTGGCTTGAGGCGAGGATCGCGGAGTGGCGTGACGGGCGGCGTTTGGTTCCCTGGGCCGTACGCCTCCCCATCTAGGTAGTCATCGAGAAGCTGTTCTGCCCGCTCGAGCGGCAGGCCGAGGTTCTCTCCGAGCGTGGAAAAGATCCGCCGCACGCGCGGCGTCGCATCTGCGAGGTCGAGATTCGCCAGCTGCACGATGCGGTGGAACTCCATCTCGCATTCCGCTCTTGTCCGGACTCCCCGGCTGACGACGGAAGGTGGGGGCGCAGGCGGAGCTGCGCGACGCGCCTTCTTCCGCTGCAACTCTTCTTCGATGCAGGTGCGGGCCTGCTCTTCCGCCAGACCGTGACTCTGCCCGAACTCGACCAGAATCGCCTCCGCGTCCGCCGTGAGGACCTTCCCCGCGACGGAGAAGGCGACGAACTTCGAGAACTCAGCGATCGTTTCCTGCTCCGCCTGGGCGGCGAGGTCCTGGTCGATCTGACGCCGGAGCGCGGGATCGAGGAGTTGCATGCGCGCTTCGACGAGATAGCGGGAGGCTTCATCGAGGCCGCGCCCCAGGAGCTGCGCCATCGGATTGCTCGGCTGGCTCTTGAGCGGGAGCTTCTTCTGCCACCACTTCAGCAGGCCGGTGCAATGCTCTTCGATCTGGTCCCCGGTCGGCTTTGCACGTCGATCGAGACAGAGCCGCTCGTAGACGTTGCTCGCCTTGTATTTGCTCCAGCCGTCCCATTTTAGCGGGTCGTCCGGGAAATTCACAGAGGGCGGAGCCTTTACGTCGAGCATCGGGGAAGGGGACAAAGCCCGTTTTGTGCGCAGATTCTGTGCCGCCGCCGCGCGAGTTTCGATCCGACGAGAGCAGTCCGGTGCTTCGTCAGCTAGCAGAGCCCCTCGTGCACGCGCCTCAACTGAAGTGCGACATGCACGCGGCTACTTGCGAGCCACAGTGGATCCGTCGCAGATGAGAACGACGAATCTGCTCCTCCGACCTCCCGTTCAGCGCCCGAACGCGCCGATTGCTCTTTCACCGACGGACTACGCCATCGTCATGCGCGAGCCGGAGAGGCGGGGTCGTCAGCTGAAACGCGGATGCGCACCAAACTTAACCGCTGCACCCGCTTGCGCAGGACGAGATCAGTAGCGCCACGAGCATACGGTACCGCCCGCCCAAACGGGCTCCATGCGCCGCCGCGAGCGGTGGATGCAACTAGCGGCGACGCCTGCTCAGCAGGTGCGAGGCAGCCATCGTGAGTGCACCCATCACGACGGGATTGCCCATCGCTTTAACGAACCACGGCTTCTCCTGCACAGCCTGCCGCAGCGCATCGGGATTCTGCTTGCGCGCGTAGTCCATCACCTTCGCCGCGTCGTCGTCGCTCATGTCGCGCGGATTGGTTGTGCCGAGGCCAAGCATCTTCGCGAGCCCGCCTAAGCCGCCGCCAGCTGCCAGACCGCCCAGCATGCCGCCAACACCACCGCCGCCGCCCATCGCGCCACCAGCACCGCCGCCTAACGAGCTGAGCAGCCCGCCCAGCAGGTCTTCGCGTTGCTCGGGCGCCACTTGCGACACAGCATTCTTCGCTGCGTTCTGGAACTGGTCGTCCGGCAACTTCTCGAGGTAATCTGCCGCCCCCTTCTGATATGCCTGATTGTCGAAGTCGCGATCGTTCTCATCCGTCGAGACGAAGCGATCGTGATATTGCTCCGCCGCCTTCGGGTTCGCCGCGCCGCCGGTGAAGCTGCTGATGAAGTCTTCGAGATTGCCTGCCATGTGATGCGAGGTTGGGCTTAGTCGAGCAGGTTCTGCGGGATCTTGCCGCCGTTCTCCGCGAGCTTGCGCAGCACCTCTTTGTGCAGCCAGACGTTCATCTTCGCGGAATCGTTTTTGTCGCCGGTGTAGCCGAGCTCGGTCGCGAGTTCTTTGCGCTCGGAGAGGCTGCTGTCCATGCCCACGAGCTTCATCAAGTCGACGATCGATTTCTTCCAATCGAGCTTCTCCGAGTTCTTCGAGGCCATCTCGGTGAGGACTGCGTCAACGTCGACCGATGCGGCGGCAGGCGAGCCGGCGGGGGCGTTCGCCGCGGGCGAGGGGTTTGCGGCCGCGCCGGCTGGTGCCGTAGCGGCAGGCGGACCGCCTGCAGGAGCATTAGCCGCGGCGGTCGTTGCCGCAGCCGAGCTGCCTCCGAAAATTTTCGACATCAATTTGTTGAATAGTTGCATACGGAGTTGAATCGGCCCGCGTGGTGAAATGGTCCTGTGGACCGCGGGATTACTGGAGCTACGCGCGGCTTTGCATTGCGGATGCGGCGAGCCTGTGTCACCACCACGGCACAATGCAGACGCGAAGAGAAGCGGAAGTGCCTTGGGGCGTCCACGCGCTGACCGCGCTGCACGGGCTCGGCGCGATCGCGTGTGTGGTGATGGCGCTGGGTAGCGCGATCTCAGAGCGCTTTCGGCTTAGCCTTGTCGCATCTCCGGGGAGCGCGCTCATGATGGATCTTTTCGGGCCGCGTGTCTGGATCTTCCTCCTCGCGATCGCTGCGCTGCTGGCGGCTCTGTCTTACGGCTCGTGGCACTTGCGGCGGTGGGCGTGGCCGCTCACGATTGTCTGCTACTCGATCGGCGTCGTGGGTGGTCTTTGGGAGGTGACGATCGGGATTCGCGCGGGCCTGTTGGCCGCGGCGATCAACGCCGCCGTCGTCGCATATGCTTGCACAAGACGAGTGCGCGCGGCATACCAGAGCGTCCGGCCGAAGCGATGATTTAGCTGGCGCGCCGGAGACTTTGCGGCGTCAATTACGTCGTGTTCAAACCTGCTCTGGCTGCGCTACTCGTGTTCGTTAGTCTTTGCGTCGCTGTGACCGGTCGCGCCGAAACAATCACCGGCGAGGAGCTCGAGGAGACCGGCGAGCTGGATACGGGCCGGGCCCTCACTCTGCAGCGGCCCGATCTCTTCAGCAGCGTTGATGGCGCGACGTTGATCCATGGACTGCCGGTGCTGACCCTCCTCGACGGGCGCCGCTTCCCGATCTCGACCGAGCTCGGCAGAATGGGCATGACTCCATTCGACGTGTTTCCGGTCGCGTTCTTGCACGCTGTGGAAGTCCAGAAGGTCGGCGGCACTTCCTTGCGTTACGGGTCCGACTCGCCCGGAGGCATTGTGAACTTGCGCACCAAGCGGATGTACAGCGGCGGCGAAGTCGGCTTTTTCTACGGCCGATCCGACGGCAAGTACGGTCGAGAGGATTACTCAGCGTACATCATCGGCGGCATTGGAAATGAGAAGTTCAACATCACCGTCGGTGCCTCTCATTCCGAGTCGGAGATGCGGGTTCCGCGGGGGCGGCGATACCGCGACTGACGCGCGGGTTGCACCTCGTATCCACGCGTCCGGAGCGACCACTACGGCGCGATAACTCCGCCGCATTTCGATGAAGAAGGTTTCGCTGACTGAACTCCCGCGCGAAGGCGTTTCGCACGACCCTCAAATCACGAAGCAAGTCATGTTGCGGCGAGGGGATGTGCCCCATCTGACGGCATTCTCGCGGTCGACGTTGCTGCCCGGCCAGACCGCGCACGCGCATGAGCACGCCGACATGTATGAAGTGTTCTTTGTCGAATCGGGCGCGGGAGTCATGAAGATCGCTGGCGTTGAGCATCAGCTCGAGCGCGGCGTCTGCGTGCTCGTCGAGCCGGGCGAACGTCACGAGATCACGAACCACGCGCCCACGGATCTCGTGCTGATGTATTTCGGCGTCGCCGCTTAGCCGCCTGGGCAGAAGAGTCGCCCTACACCGCCGCGCCGCTACCCGCAGTCGCTGGCGACGGTTGCTCCAGCGAGCGCGCGAATTCCTCCACATAGCTGGCGTAGGTCGTGTGGTGTTCGATGAAGCCGAGGTGCTTCGACTGCGGCAATGAGCGAAGCAGCGCGCGCGGGATGGTGGCGCGCATATGCTCGCTCGCTTCGGGTTTGCACACCGCATCGATCTCGCCCGGCACGATCAACGCCGGCGACGGGATGCTGCTCAGAGTCGCCGTCGCGTCGTAACGCATCATGCCGAGCATCCCGCGGGCGAGCACAGCTGGCGAAGCCTTTGCCATGAACAACGCGGCGAAGTCGATCTGCTCCCACGTCTCCGCGCCGCCGAAGGAAATGCCTTTGGTCGTTATGTGCGAGGAGCCATTCAAGTAGCTCATCCAGTTCATCAACCACACCAGCGGAGAGAGCACCACGGTGAGATACATCAACGGCTTGAGAATCGGCGTCTCGATCGCAGTGAGAAACGGCGCGCCTTTCACCGTGCGCACCGGGTTCGTGTAGGTCGTCGCGGTGAGCACCAGGCCGGCCACACGCGTGAGCAGCTCATCCGGGAAGAGCCGGCAGAACGTCAGCACGATCATACCGCCGATGCTATGGCCGAGCAGGATCGCAGGCTGATTGCCGGCGAGGGCAAGCACCGCGTGCAAGTCGCGCGCGAGCTTCTCGAGGCTGAAATCGCGATCGCCCGGCCGCGGCGATAACCCGAGCCCCGGCTCGTCCCACACGATCAATCGATAGCGCTGACCCAGCTCGCGCTTCGCGTAGTACCAGGCAGTGCTGTTGAGGCCCCAGCCGTGACACATGACGATGGGCGGAGCATCATCGCGGCCGTAGATTTCCACCTGCAACTCGGAGCCGTCGGGTTGCTTGATGCGCTGGCGTGCGACTGCACCTTCGCGAGTCTGGGTTGGGGTTGAGTCGGCTCCGCCGCTAGGTGACATGCGCCGACCGATGACGAGCCGCACGAGCGTTTTGCCGCCGAGCGCCAGGGCGAACAACAACACGGCAGCGGCGAGCAATAGCGTGGGCTCATTCCAGCCAAACTCCGGCCGGAACACCGACTGCAATGTGGCGGGATCGAACTTCCACGAGCGCTGATACCACTCGTGCAGCAGGTGCGCGGCGGCTGCGACAATACCGAGCGAGAGCAGACCCGTGAGCCAGATGAATAGGATGAATGTCGGGGTCATGAATCAGCTGGCGCGGCCGGGGAAAACGGCGCCGGCACCTGCTAAATCGCGCGAGTCTGTGCTGCAGCCGTAAATAACTCGCACGCGACCGACGCGGTGCGCCTGGCGCTTTTCGTCACCCGAGCGGTATCACAGGTACGCGATTAGCCGCCCGCAGGTGATGATGCCGGTCCAACGCGAGGATCATCGCTCTGCTGTCGCTAGTTTTGTGGGTGAACCCGAGGATGTGCGCGATCTCGAGCGCTGGGTAGCGCCACGTTCGACTCCCGCGCCCCGACCGCGAGCGCGCTCTGCTCCAGCCGCGTGAGCCACCCAGCTCGCGCCGGCATTATTGACGCAGCTCGGTCGTCTTACCCTTGATCGCGACGCGCTTCGCGCGGAGCTCCTCACGCTTCTCCCGGTGTGCGTAGCCGACAACAGAAGCGGTTGCGCCGGTCGAGCATCTCGCGCGGTAGGCCGCGTGCTTCCATGCGCGCAGGTGGCGCAAGCACGACGTATCAGATCTTGCCTTTGCCGTCGTCCCCTTGCAGGCAAACGAAGCCATGCGGGTTGCTGCAGCCCGCCTCGCGGATGACTCCGGTGAGTTCCAGCGTGTTGTCGTTCTCGTAGGCACTCCAGCCGTGATGCGCGGCGAGTGGATTGATGAGCGCGAAGGTGATCATCGCGATCAGCAAATACCCGGCGGCCTTGATGCGCTTCGCCTTCATAGATGTGGTGCTACTCGTTAGGGCAAACGCTCTCACTCTCACTTCTTCGCCTCTTCCGGCGGCGGCAATTTCGTCGCCTGCCATCCGACTACCTGCCACTTGTCGGCGCGTTTCAGAAACGTGCCGGTGTTGAGGTAATTGGCGATCTCTTTCGTTCCAGCCTTGTCCGTCGTCGCGACGAGGCGAAACGCCACGATCGCTGTCTCGCCGTATTGCTGGATGCGAATGTCTTCCGCCGTGTAGACGGTCGTGCCGTCCTCCGGTTTCGGTGGCTCGGGTGAGCGCACGTTCGCCATGATCTCGGTCTTGCCGCGCCGCACGCCGAGCGCGGAAGTATAGATCACGTCCTCCGCCCAGAACCGATCGTGCATCGCGGCGTCGTTGCGACCTGCACCGGCCAGGAATTCGTGCAGCAGCTTCGTCAGCTCCGGCGCGTCGGGCGATGTTTCGGCCGCGAAGGTGGAGGCGACGAGGAGGAGAGTGAACGTGGAGAGGAGAATTCGCTTCATCGGTTCACCGACCTTCATGAGCGTCGGTACGGCGAATGGCAAGCTATGCTTCCGCCCACTGCGCGCGATCGCTCAGAGCAACCGGATCGCTGTGATCGCGATCTTCCCGCTAAAGCAAACATCGACATCGGCCCCTGGAGTGCGGCCACGCAGGTTATAGTCACCGGCGAAATACAGACCCGTCTCTTCTTCGTGGCGGTAGTTGAGCGGCAGAGGTTTCGGATCCAGCTCGCACCAGACGACCTCAGGATTCGCTGGTCCCGGTGGGAGCATTGGGAGGTTCACGTTGTAGAAGAACCCGGCATCAACCGGCCGCGCGAGCAGATCCGCAAGGATGGGTGTGATCCAACGGGTCGCGCGCGCCCAATCATACTCCACGCCTGCCTTGCGGTAGTGCGAAAAGGCGATGCCGGGCCAGCCATGCAGCACGGCTTCACGCACCGCAGCCACAGTCCCCGAGTAGTAGACGTCGGCGCCGAGATTCGCTCCGTGATTGATGCCGCTGAGCACCCACTTTGCATCCGGCACCACATGGAGGAGGCCGAGACGGGTGCAATCGGCCGGCGTGCCGTGAATTGCGATGCGGTTCTCCTCACGCGGCTCGATCCGCACGCCTTCGTGCCACGTGACCGCGTGGCTCACGCCGGACTGCGGCCCGGCAGGCGCCACGATGACCGCATCGCCCACCGTACGCGCCGCATCGAGTAGTGCAGCGAGCCCCGGTGCATCGATGCCGTCGTCGTTTGTGAGGAGGAACTTCATGATTTAAGAGCGGCAAACGTCGAACGCTGAACGTCGAACGTCCAACGCGGAACGAAACCCGGCCGACCGCGTGTGCGCAGCGCGGGTGGAAGGCGCTTGCAGCCGCAGCGCCGCACTGTAGAAGCGGAGCGATGCAGCACCGCTTCCTGCCGCCGATCTTGCTGCTGATTGCGGCGGTGCTCTGGAGTCTCGGCGGCGTGCTGATCAAGTCGATCGACTGGCACCCGATGGCGATCGCTGGCGGGCGCAGCGCGATCGCGATCCCGCTGATGATCGCGTGCATGGGGTGGCCGCGGTTTACGTTTTCGAAGGCGCAGATCGGCGGCGCGATCGGCTACGCGCTGACGGTGGCGCTGTTTGTCTTCGCGACCCGCATGACGACGGCGGCCAACGCCATCTTCCTTCAGTACACGGCGCCGATTTACGTGGCGATCATCGGGACGTGGTATCTGGGCGAGCGGCCGCTGCGGATTGACTGGCTGGTGATCGTCGTCGCGCTGGGCGGCATCGCGCTGTTCTTCATGGACCAGCTCAGCGTCACTGGGTTCTGGGGGAACATCGTCGCGCTCGGCAGTGGGCTGGCGTTTGCCACCGTCGCGCTGTTCCTGCGGAAGGAGCGAGCTGCTTCGCCGGTAGACGCGATCATTCTCGGCAACATCATCGTGGCTGTCGCAGGTGCGCCGTTCATGCTCGGCACGCCGCTGGGGGCAGGGGACGGCTGGTGGTTGCTCTTGTTAGGCACGCTGCAGCTTGGGCTGCCGTATGTGCTTTACGCGATCGCGATCAAGCATGTCACCGCGCTGGAGGCGACACTGATTCCGCTGCTGGAGCCGGTGCTGAATCCACTCTGGGTGATGCTCGCGCTCGGCGAACGACCAGGGCCGTGGGCAATCGTAGGCGGATTGCTGGTCCTCGGCGCAGTGCTGGGTCGGGGTGCGATGATGGTGAGCGGCCGGCGTGCGCTTCGCGTGGAGCAGCCCGGAGAGACGTGAGTTAGCGTGCTTCATGCCTACAGTAGCTGAGCGTCGGCAAATCTTTCGCGAGCTGCACGAGAGCGGGTGTTTCGCGCTGCCCAATCCATGGGACATCGGGTCGGCGCGTTACCTGCAGCATCTCGGATTCAAAGCGCTGGCGACGAGCTCAGCCGGCTTCGCATTCTCCCGAGCCTTGCCGGACAACGCGGTGCCACGCGACATGATGCTGGCGCACATCCGCGAGATCGTCGAAGCGACGGACCTGCCGGTGAACGCCGACTTCGAGAACGGCTTTGCAGACGAGCCGGAGGGGGTCGCAGAGAACGTCCGGCTCTGTGTCGCGACGGGTGTGGCCGGGCTTTCGATCGAGGATTCGACGGGGCGCAGCGAACCGCGGTTGTATGACCTGTCGCTGGCTGTCGAGCGCATCCAAGCGGCGCGCGCGGCGATCGCGGATACCGGCGTGGTGCTCGTCGGCCGTGCGGAGTGTTTCCTCGTCGGCCAACCGGACATCGAGGCGGTGATTCGGCGGCTGACTGCGTACGCCGAGGCAGGCGCGGATTGCCTGTACGCGCCGGGATTGGAGACGCGGGAGCAGATCTCTGCGGTCGTCGCCGCCGTGGCGCCGAAGCCGGTGAACCTGTTAATCAGCGGGCCGGGCGGCTTCACCATGGCGGATGCGGAGATGCTCGGTGTGCGACGGGTGAGTGTGGGTGGCGCGCTGGCGCGCGCGGCATGGGGCGGATTCATGCGCGCGGCGCGCGAGCTCGCGCAGCACGGGACGTTCGGTGGATTGGGCGATGCTGCTCGGCACGGTGAGCTGCAAGCGTTCTTCCAAGCGGACGCCGCGCGACGAGCGAGCTAGCGCTGACACCGGGGTAGGGACATCGCGCTGCGATGTCCGAGCGGCGTCGTTACATCAACCGGCAGCTGAACGTCTCCCAGCTTGCCACGCGCTCCGGACGCCGCAGCGCGGCGTCCCTACCTAAGCCTTGATTACTTCACGGAAGGCGGAGACGAAGCGCTCCATCTCGCCCTTCTTGCCGATCGTCACGCGCATGTGGTTCGGCAGAGAAGGGAACAGCCGGCCGACCTGCACGTTGCGCTGCCGCATGGCCTGGATGAGCGGGACGACGGGCCGCTTCAGGTCGACCATCACGAAGTTGCCGTGCGACGGGATGTGCTGGTAGCCCAACGCCGCGAATTCCTTGAGCACCACGGCTCGCGCCTCGCTGTTCAAGCGGCGGCCGGTCGCCACCTGGTTCGCGTCCCTCAAACTCGCCTCGGCCGCAATGAGCGCGGTGATGTTAACGCCATCGTTGAGCGCGTGCGGCCGCAGCCGCTCGATCGCCTCGGGCTGCGCCAGCGCGTAGCCGCAGCGCATTCCGGCCATGCCGTAGATCTTCGAGAAGGTGCGCGCGACGATCAGGTTTGGGTGGTCCTTGATGAGAGGGATAACGCTCTCGTAATCCGGGCTGTCCACGTAGTGATGATAAGCCTCGTCGACCAGGATCATCGTCTCGCGAGGCGCGCTCGTGATGAACGCCCGCAGGTCGCTCTTCGGCGTGAGGCTGGCGGTCGGGTTGTTCGGATTGCAGACGTAAACGAGCCCGCGTTTCGCCGCGGCCGACATCGCCGGGAGATCGTGCGCGAAGCTGCTCGTCAGCGGAATCTTAACCACTTCTGCGCCACGGCGCTGCGCGTGCCCGACGATCGCTTCGAAAGTTGGATCGGCTACCACGAGCGTGCCGGCGGCTGCATCAGCGTTCGCCGGCGCGCCGGTGAAGGCCGCCGCGCACACGCGCAGGATCTCGCCCGAGCCCGCGCCGAGCAAAACCTGATTGGTGCCGACGCCATCATTAGTGGCAATCGCTTCGACCAGCAGGTCGGCGTGATCGTCCGGATATCGACAGGCGAACTCGAACCCGTCGGTGATCGCTTTGAGCGCCTTGGGCGAGGGGCCGTATGGATTCTCGTTGTGACTCAACCGCACCACACGCGTTGTCGCCACGGGCGCAGGGCTCGGCGATCGCGCGAGGGAGAGCGCGGGCCGCGCGACGGCGGCCGCGGCTCCTACGCCGAGTAGTTGTGCAAATCTGCGGCGGGAGATGGTGCTGGTGTTCATAGGTGGTCTCCTTCTGTATAAGGCTGAGAGTCGGGTGAGTTCGAGACTGATCTGAGCATGAACGAGAACAGTGGCGCTGGCACGATCGATCCGCGTGTTCGAATCGGCCATGTGCATCTGAAGGTATCCGATCTCGAGCGCGCGTTAGGCTTCTACTGCGGTGTGCTGGGCTTCGAATTGATGCAGCGCTACGGAACGCAGGCTGCGTTCGTGGCGGCCGGCGGGTATCATCACCACATCGGGTTAAACACCTGGGAAAGCGCCGGCGGGAGTGCGCCCGCTCCCGGCACGACGGGGCTGTTCCATCTCGCCGTGCTTTATCCCACGCGTGCCGCATTGGCAGCTGCGCTGAGGCGGCTGATCGCTGCGAACATCCCGCTCGACGGCGCGAGCGATCACGGGGTGAGCGAAGCGCTTTACCTGCGCGACCCAGATCACAACGGCGTCGAGCTTTACTGGGATCGCCCGCAGGACAAGTGGCCGCGCGATGCGAATGGCGGCGTCGCCATGTTCACACGTCGCTTGGATCTCGACGATTTGCTGCGCGAGGACTGAACGCTGCAGCTGGTGCGCGTCAGCAAGCCTGTCATTCCGAGCGCAGCGAAGCGAAGTCGAGGAATCCCGAGGCAGACCGGTGCGTAATCCCGTGGCAGACCGATACATAACGCCACGGGATGTCTCGACTCCGCTCGACATGACCGTGTGGAGCGCGCGGGACGTCTAGGCCACGAGCTAGCCCGCTGTCTCAGGTTCGCTCGTAGACGGCGGCGACCCCGCAGCGTACAGCGCGGCATACAGCGCCTCGAGCTGCACCGGCTTCTTCAACACCGCGGCCGCGCCGGAGTCAGCGACCTCCCTGTCGACCGCCATACCGGAGATGATGATGATTTGCGCATCCGGATACCTCGCCCGGATCATCCGGCAGGCGGTGGCGCCGTTCAGGCGCGGCATCGAGTAATCCATCAGGACCACATCCGGTTGATGCCGCGTGTAGGCCTGGATGGCTTCGAGTCCTGAGCCGACAACCTCGACGACCTCGTGGCGGCATTGCGTCACGAGCGCGGCCAGCGTGGTACCTACGCTCTTTTGGTCATCGGCGATCAAGACTCGCACGGCGGTAAGGTCGGGGAAGTTCGGCGCGCGGCAACCGCAGCTCCGGTTTGCGGCAAACGGCCGAGCGGCCATCTTGCCGCGGAGCGCGCAGATGAAGAGCAAATATGACGTCGTCATTCTCGGTGCGGGGCACAACGGATTGGTTGCGGCCGCTTATCTCGCACGCGCCGGGCTGAGCGTGCTGCTCCTGGAGAAGAACGACTACATCGGGGGCGCGACCACGTCGCAGCAGGTGTTCCCCGACTACGACGCGCGGCTCTCCCGTTACTCTTATCTCGTCAGTTTGTTCCCGGAGAAGATCATCCGCGATCTCGGGCTGAAGCTCGAGCTGCGCAGGCGCACGACGGGCTCGTTTACGCCGTACGTGCGAGATGGCCGCCATGACGGATTGCTCCTCAGCAACATCGACGAGGAGGTGAGCCGGCAATCGATGCGCCGGCTGACCGGCGACGCCACGGAGTTCGAGCAGATGAAACGCTTCTACCAGCTGGCGCGCGTGTTTGCGGAACACTCGTGGGACAGCATGCTCGAGCCGCTCGTGGGGAAGGAAGATTTCCGGCGGCGCTTTGAGGGTGACCAAGTTGCGCGCGAGGCGTGGCGGAGTCTGGCGGAGGAGCCGCTGGGCCGCGCGATCGAGCGCTATCTGCAGAACGATCTCGTCCGGGGCCTCGTGCTGACCGATGCAAAGATCGGCATCTTCACGCATCCGCACGATCCCTCGCTCATCCAGAACTGCTGCTTCCTCTACCACCTCATCGGGAACAAGACGGGCGAATGGAAGGTGCCGGTCGGCGGGATGGGCGCGGTGGCCGCCGAGCTGGAAAAAGCGGCGCGAATGCACGGGGCCGAGATGGTGACGGATGTTTGCCTCACTGGGATTCAGTCGAACGGCGTGCGCACCGTCGCGTTTGAGCACGACGGCAAGAGGCATCAGGTCGATGCGCGGTTTCTGCTCGTGAACTTCGGGCGCAACGTGCTGGCGAACTATCTGGGTGAGCCGCACCGGCCGGCGGCCGCCGACGAAGGTTCGGTGTTCAAGATCAACATGCTGCTTCGTCGCTTGCCGAAACTGAAGGCGACGCGCTACGCGGCGGCGGATGCGTTCCGCGGCACGTTCCATACCGACGAGGGCTACGAGCAGATGAACGCCAGTTACGAGCAGGCGCTCGGAGGCAAGCTGCCGGAGAAGCCGCCAAGCGAGGTTTATTGCCACACGCTTACAGACGACAGCATCCTTTCGCCGGAACTGCGCGCGCAGGGTTTTCATACGATGACGCTGTTCGGAATCGACACGCCGTGGAGTGTGTTTGCGGCCGACAACGCGGGAACACGCGGGCAGGCGCAGGCGAAGTTCCTCGCGAGCATGAATCAGTGGCTGGACGAACCGCTCGAAGATTGTCTCGCGATCGCGCGTGATGGGTCGCTCTGCATCGAGAGCAAAAGCCCGGTGGATATCGAAGAGGCGCTCGGGCTCTACCACGGTAACATCTTCCAGGATGCGCCGACTTTTCCGTTCGCCAGGCGGAGCGAACAGGTCGGGACGTGGGGCGTGGAGACTGAGTTCGAGCATGTTTTCCTCTGCGGCTCGAGCGCGCATCGCGGCGGCGCGGTGAGCGGCATTCCGGGACACAATGCGGCCATGAAGGTGCTGGAGTCGTCGTCGCGAGAAACGAACGTCCACCGCTGAACGTCGGGCGTCGGACGGCGCAGGCGGAGTTTAGGTGGTTCATTGCACGTCTGCTGCAGCGCGGCGTCCGCGGTGCCAATGTTTAGCCTGAGTATGTTGCCTTTCCGAAAGCGGCGGAAGACCGCCGCACTCCAAAACGCAAGCGCGGCCGGCGCCTGAATTGCGCGGCAGCGTCTTGGAGTGCGCCAGTATTCTGGCGCTTTGCGTGCATGCCCTGATCTTCGGCAGTGACGGCGCCGGATGGCAGGCGGCGATTGTCTCCCGGCAATGGAAACAAGCGTGCCGCCGGATTGACCAGCTGCACCGTCTGCGGTACCAGACGCGCGTTGGAATTCTCCGAGCTGCCTTACTTCTCAGCGCTGCTGATCGCCATCGCGCTACTGCTGCTCTGGGCCATGGCGCGCAAGCGGGGCCGCGGCGGGACTGCAACCGTCACCTTCGATGTGACGCTCCCGGCCGACACGCCGCCGGCCGATGCGATCTATGTCGCCGGAGATTTTCAGGGCTGGGATCCGCGGGCGACGCCGTTAGTGCGCATTAGCGCGACGCATGCACGCGGCACCGTCACGCTTCGCGTCGGTTCAGCGATCGAGTTCAAGTTCACGCGCGGCGACTGGGCACGCTCCGAAATGTCGGCGGACTGCAGCCCAATGCCGAACCGCACCGTGGTGCTGCCACGGAGCGCCACGGTCAACGTCACGGTCGGCAAATGGGCTGACCTATGCATCGCCGTTTACGATCAGCGTGCACGCAAGGTGCAGATCGAGAGCCGGGCCCTGGGTGTGAAGAAGGAGTTCTACGTCTACGTGCCGCCGGGTTATGCGGAGGCGCCGCAGCGGAGATACCCAGCGCTCTACCTGTTTCGCGGTCACGAAAGCGAGTGGATCAACAAGCACCAGGATCCGTCGCGCGCGGGGCGCAACGTGATCGATTTTTACGAGGAGCTCCTCGCCGCGGGCGAAGTCGGGCCCATGCTTCTGGTGTTTCCCGGCATGACCAGCGCGGATGAAACCATCCCCGGCATGGCGACGAACTTCAGGTCGCCCGAGCTGACGACAGCGCAGGGGATCGGAACCGGCCGGTTTGAGGATTACCTTCTGGAGCTGATCGCCTACGTCGACGCCAACTACCGGACTGTCGCAACCAAGGCCGGCCGCGGCGTCGACGGCTTCTCGTTAGGCGGATTCATGAGCGTGAAGATTGCGGCGCAGCATCCGGAGTTGTTCACCACCGTCGGCGCTTTCGATGGAACGCACTTCTATGCTGCCGCCGACGGCGCGCAGGTGGATCTCGGACGCGATGCGGTCACCTTCATGGACCCAATGTTCGATGCGGCTTTCGGTAGTCCGCGCGATGCGCATTTCGGGGCGCTGAACAACGGGCCCAACCTCATCCGCAACGCTGACGCGTCGACCATGCAAAGCCTCCACTGGTTTGTGCAGTATGGTGCGGAAGCCAGCGAGCCGAGCGACTCAAACTTCTACCGCGGCGAACATCTGATCGACGAGCTGAAGCGGAAGGGCATCACCAACCAACTGCCGTCGGTGCTGAACGGCCGCCACAACTGGGCGACGGCAGATGAGCACATGCGGGTCGCGTTCCCTCTCCACTGGCAGGCGCTCAACGCGGCCGCCGCCGGCGACGTAAACAACGCGGGCGCGAAGCACACCAGCGCGAACGCGCTTGGGTAGGGACTCGCTCTTCAGTCCGGAGTGTCGGGCCGATACGGACAATTCTTGCAGCCGAGCGCGCAACAGTAGCCGCGCCGCAGCAGGAACGAGCGCGAGAGCGCGCCGTCCGAATCAAACATCGGTTCTTCGTCGCGCCCGCAGCCGTTGTTTAGCGGTTGGTCGATTGGCTGCTCCACACCCGCTGACGCTCAGGTCGCGCGACTCGCATCGCAAGCGCCTGACGCGACGCTCGTTTCCCGACGGCACGTGAAGGGCGCAACCATCAGGTAGGGAGATCGCGCTGCGATGTCCGAGCGGCGTGGTTATCGCTCGCCTGTCCGCACGTCCGCACTGCGCGCCACGGGTCTCCGACACGGCGGCGCGGCGTCGCTACCAATCAGCTAACCGCCGAGCGGCGTGGTTACGTTTGTGCCTGCCGGTGGCGTGAACTCGAACTGCGATGCCGGGATCGCCTCGCGAGACTCATTCGAATACGTGGTGACGATCCGGTCGCCATTCGGCTGCAGCATCTCTGTTCGCTGCACCTGCAGGCCTTCATCAAGCCGGATCGTGAACTGCTGGAGCATCTTCTTCATCGAGGCGGCTTTCGGCGTAAGCTGGAGCACATGACCGGCGCCTTCGCGCGAGGCGGTGATGTTATAAGTCTGCTCGACGTCCTGTAGATTCAGGCTCGCGGTGATCGCGGCGATCCCGGCATCAAGCGGGCCGCGTTTGCCGAGCGTGTACTTCTCCGCCGATTGGAACTTCGGGTAGTGGATCCAGAGCTGCTGGCCGTTGCTCACCGTGGTGCTCGGTGCGTTGCCTTTCAGCTCGCGGCGGAACTTGTTGGGCGACTGGAACCAAACCTTGCCCGAGCTCGAGATCGGCTTGTTCATCATCTTCATCGTCTTCTCTTCCTGGAAATCCGCCTGCATCTGCGGCGAAGCGGCGCGCTTGTCGCGGATGCGGCCGAGGAGGGTTTTCACGTCAGCAGGCGCGAGTGGCTCCGCGTGAGCGAAGGAGACGAGGAGTGCGAGGTATACGAAGAGTGTTGTTCGGAACATGGTCGGGTGGTTTGACGCGAGGCTACGTAGTTTCTTCGCGCCAGATCTTGGGTTCAGCCGCAGCCGCCGCGGGGAGCGCGAAGAAAACCGTCGCAGCGAGGCTCCAGAAAATGCCGATCGCGCAGGCGATGCCAAGCCCGCCGAGCGTGGGGTTGTTGGCTAATCCGAGGGCGCCGAAACCGGCCACGGCCGTGAGCCCGGCGAGGATGACTGGCTTGATCACACCGGCGACATCGTGCTCGAGCTGGCGTGCCTTCTGCCACACGAGGATGACGTAGATGCCGTAGTCGACGCCCACAGCGAGCACGAGACGGAACGCGAGCACGTTGAGCAGATTCAGCGGGATTTGCATGAGCTTCATCGTGGCGATCATGGCGGTGACCGCGAGCGCAAGCGTCGCGATATGGATGAGCCAGAGGCGCCAGTCGCGGTAGAGCAACGCGAGCAACCCAATCTCAAACACCGCCATGAAGGCGCTGATCACGATGAGCTGGCGATGCGACCAGGGGATCAAATCGGCGAGCGTAAAGCTCCAGCCGGAGAGGGTCATCGGCACACCGGTGACAGCCATCTCGCGCGTCAGCATTTCCTTTTGTGCGTGATCGATCGGCGCGTTCGTAGTCACGAACCCGGTGGTGAGCAGGGGATCGTGCGCGAAATAGCGATCGACGAGGAACCACCAGCTGGAGGTCGTCGGCAGCTGGGTGCGCCAATCGGGGAGCTCTGCGTTTGGCTGAGCCGCGCGCCCGAGCTCATCGAGAAGCGTGAAACCGGAGCTGAAAGTCTCGGGGCTGAAGCCTTCCGCCGCGACGGCTTCCTCGAGCGCGGTGCGCGAGGCGGCGAGGTCGATTCTCGCCAATGCTTCGCGGTTTGCACGGGCGCGGTTCGGCGACAGCGCGAGCGCAGCAGGTGTGGAGAAGCTCTTGATCTTGCCGCTCTCCTGGAGCGTCGCCCAGTGCGCGGCGACCTGTTGCCAATAGTCGTGCAGCTGTTGCGGATGGCTCGCGCGCACAATCCCGATGGCCGGTTCCCAGCGCATCGGCATTTTCCCCATGATGGTGTGCAGCGCGTAGCCGGCATCGCTCGACTTCGGCTCCATCGATTTCGTGCTCGCATCGAAGATGAGCGGCGGCTTCGGCAAGACTGCGATCAGCGCGAGGAGCAACAGGATGGGCGTGGAGACCGCCAGCATTCGCCCCGGGTTCCGCACCGCCCACCGCACGTAGCTCTTCACGCCGGCGAACATCCAGTCGCCGTGCAGCGGCCGGCTTTTCGCCGGGATGAAGAGGAAGAAAATCGAAAGCGTGAAAAGACCGGCGAGGAAGATGCCGATCGCGACCAGGACGCCGAGCTGGGTGAATCCGGGCGAGTTGCTGAGGAGCAAGGCGAGGAAGCCAACCGCCGTCGTGAGCGCGCCAAAGAAAACCGGGCGGCCGAGATTGCGGATCGCTTCGTCGACTCCACCGGCGTGATCGAGCCCATCGTCGCGCGCCTGTTGATAGCGCCCGAAGACAAGGATGGCGAAATCGACGCCGAGCCCGATCAGAATGGCGCAGAAGCCGACCGTCACCATGTTGAGCTCGCCGAAAATCAGCAGCCCCGCAGCCAGCGAGACGACGCAGCAGAGCAGGAGCGAGAAGCCCATGCCGAGCAGAGGAAGCCAGCGCCGGAAGCCAGCGTAGAAGACGCCACCGACCAGAAACACGGAACCGAAAATCGTGACGACGATGTCGTGCCGCATGCTGAGCGAGATCTCGGACACATAAGCAGAGCGGCCGGTGACGAGGACCTCGAGCGGCCCGCCGTCCCAGGTCTCACGTGCCTTGGCGCGGAACGCGTTCACATCCTCCATCAGCTTCTGCGCATCGAACGCGCCCGTCGTCGGCTGGTTCGTGACGACAAGGAACACGCGCATGGTGCGATCGGGCGAAGTGAGCGGCTGGCCTTCCTCGACCGCGGCGTTGCCCGCAAACGGCTTCAGGGCCGGCGCGACAACGCCGAGCGGGTCGAGCTGCAATTCGATCTGCGGCCGCGGCGATCCGGCTTCGATCTCTTCGCGCAGCCGACGCAGGCGCTCGCGCAGCTTGTCCGGTTGCAGCACCGAGATTGTCTCCGCGAACGCTGTCGGCTCCAGGTTCAAGAGCAGCGGCACCGCGATCGCCTGCAAATCGCGCACGCCTTCCGGCGTCTCGAGTGGCGAGCCGGCGAGGACGCGCGTGGCCCAAGGTTGTTGCCGGAGAGACTCGGCAAACTCCGGTGCGAAGTCTTCGAGCTTGTCGACATCCTCCGGCTTGCAGACGAGTGCAAAGGTCAGCTCGCGGACCTGCGCGAAGTCGCGGTTGTAGAGCTTGAGACCTTCCACGGACTCGAAGCCGTTTGGCAAGAGGTTCAGCACCTCCGTGTCGAGCTTCATCCTCGTGATGAGGATCAGCAGCGACACCGCGAACATCGCTGCCACCGCGAGCCAGACAGCGCCGCGCCGTTGCGTGACGAGGCGGCTGACGGTGGAGTGGAGCGGCATGGTTGGCGGAGAGGCGCGACGTTCGCGTCTCTATCCGCCGCCGTCAAAAGCGGAGCGTGAAGCTCTGCTCGCCGGCATCGTGCCGGATCGAGGTCATGCGCCGGCCATTCACGATCTTGTCGCGCAGCTGGAACCAACCCTTCAAGCGCGCGGGCGCTTCCGCCGTCGTGCCGGACCAGCGCCCCCGGGCGAGCGGGCCCTCCGCTTGCGCGAAATTCGCATCCTGCCGGATGGAGAGCAGCGTGATGCCGCCAGCCTTGGTGAAGGTCAACTCGAAGTCGCCGCCCTTGGAGTAGCGCACGAGCACCTCACCGATGAGCGACATGCGCCCGTCGGTGTAGGCGAGCTGTCCGGTCTTCGTCTGCCAGCCGGAGGCGGGCTCGGCGAACTGGCGTGCGGGCATGGTTGTCTGGCAGGCGGTGAGGCTGAGAGCCAGGGCGGCGCAGGTGAGAAGTGGGAGGAGTGTTTTCATGAGATTGCTTCCGCTACTTCGCGCATCGAAGGCTGTGTGTCTTTCTGCGGCATGAGGGTGCGCCGCGGAGCCAGCGGGAAGTATTTCTGGATGCGAACCAGGGTGTAGAAGACAGCCATGCGCCAGCGGATCGCAAAGCTGGTGCCGACGTTGCCGCCCAGCACGGCGTTAATGGCTGGGGGCAGCTGCATGAAGTCCTGCGGGTGGAGGAAGATCTCGATGAACTCGTGCGAATACCACGCGTTCACAAACTTCAGATAGACGTCCATCGCGCGGTGCACCGCCTTCTCGTATTGCGCGAAGAGGCGCCGACGCTTTCCCGGATGATCGAGCACCGCCTGTACGGCGTCGGCCGCTTTCTCGCCCGCCATCACGGCGAGGAACACGCCGCTGCTAAACACCGGGTCGATGAACCCGGCCGCGTCGCCCGCGAGCAGCCATCGATCGCCGGTGAGGTTAGTGTTTCGATAGGAGAAATCGGCGGCGGTGTGGACCGGCGTCACACGTGTGGCGGCGGCCATGCGATTCGCGATTACTGGCTGGGCCGCGAGGGATTGTTCGAGGAAGTCCTCGGGGTTCTGCCTCGCCGCTTTATAGACGGCGCTATCGAGCACGACGCCTATGCTGATGCGCTCGGCGCTGAGCGGGATCATCCAGAACCAGCGGTCATGCGCACGGATGAGCCGGGTGAGGGTTCCGTCGATCCCCGGCTCGCGCCAGACACCGTCGTAATGCGCGAAGATCGAGATCTTCTTCAGGTGCTCGTAGGTTTTCTTGAAGCCAAACTTTGAGCCCACGATCGAGTTCCGCCCGCTGGCGTCGATCAGATACTTGGCGCGGAGCTCCGCGGGGGCAGAGCCTTTTCGCGTGATCCGGAGGAGCACCTCCTCGTCTGAGAAATCCACCGCATCGACGGCGGTCTCCTCGCGGACTTCGGCGCCGTTCTCGCGCGCGTGCTCGAGCAGCATCTTGTCGAACTCAGCGCGCGTCACCTGGTAGGCGCGGTCGGTCTGTGATTCGAAGCCGTCCTTGAAGTAAAACTTCACGCCCTCCTCACTGCAGGCGCCACACATCTCACCGCCGAACTTCTCCATGAAGCCCGCGCGCTGAAATTTCTCCACCAGGCCCAGCCGCTTGAACGCCTGCATGCTGAACGGCAAGAGCGATTCGCCGATCTTGAAGCGCGGGAACTTGTCGCGTTCCACGAGCACGACGCGACGGCCTGCCTTCGCGAGCAGCGTGGCCGCAGTGGTGCCGGCCGGCCCGGCCCCGATGATGGCGACGTCGTAGAGCTCGTTCACGATGAGGTGCTCACGTTAGCAAAATTGCCGCTCACAGGCAAAGCCGTCCCACACCGTCATTCTGAGCGCAGCGCAGCGGAGTCGAAGAATCCCGTGGCCCTACCGGCGGTAGAACGACGGGATCCCTCGACTTCGCTCGGGATGACGAGGTTGTCGCGCATCTTTGGCTTTCGTCTGGAGGCAACGGGAGTACGATTCGGGCATGAAACGAATCGCCATTTCCTTGCTGATCGCCTGCCTGGCGGTGGTTGTGCAGGCTGCGGAGCCGACCCCCGGCGGCAGCCACTACAAAGCCGCCGAGAAGACCCTGACGTTGATGGACATGGAGACGGTGCTGCGCAGGGCGATCGACGAGATGCTGAAAGCGCAAATCTCGCAGACTCCCGGCATCGCGCCGTACGAGAGTGTCATGCGCCAGTTCCTGATGAAGCACATGGGCTGGGACAGCCTGAAGGCGGACACGATCCAGATCTACATGTCCGAGTTCACCGAAAAGGAACTTGAGGAGCTGAACCGTTTTTACGAGACGGCGGTCGGACGCAAGATGGTGGAGAAGATGCCGGCGCTGATGGGTAAAGGCGCAGAGCTCGGCGCCAAGCGCGTCCAGGAGAACATGCCCGAGCTCCAGTCCGCCATCGCGGAAGAGGCGAAGAAGCAGAAAGAGGCGAGCGACAAGAAGAAGTAGCAGCGCGGTCGCACCCGTGGGCTGTGTCCTGCGCCGGCCGTGGATCAACGCTGACTAGAGATGGTCGCGCGCCAGCTGATCATTGCCGCCGCTTCAGCAGTGGTGTGCGCGCTGCCGGCGGTCGCGGCGGCCGATGTTCGGACCGTCTCGGTGCCGGCGAGCACCACGCTGTATTTCCACATGGAGAGCCACAGCCACGCGGAATACTTCGAGTTCCGAAAGGACGGTCGCTACCGGCAGATCGATGTCCAACACCTCATGACCGAGGAGTGGGACAGCGGCCGATGGGAAGCGCGCGGCGAGGATATTATCTTGCGGTCGAGTCGGCGTCCGGTCGACATCGTCACGCGCGAGTTTCGCATTTACGTCAGAGATCGCGCGGATCTGCGCCGGCTGCGGCACTTGCGCCAAAAGCTGGCTGCCTTCCTGCAACTGAACGGCGGGCGAACCATTCCGTTCGCCACGATCAAAACGATCGCCGTCCATCTGCCGAACTCGAGACGGAAGCTAGACATCAGCCTCGATGTGCATTTCGAGTTGGACGCAAAGCGGCCGGAGGTCGAGCGCGGCGCCTTGGAGGTATTGCTCAGGCGGATCGACGATTACCTCCGCAACCCAGATGTGTTTACGCACTCATTCAGGCTGCGGCGCTACCGAGGCGTGGAGTGGCTGGAGCCGGTGGGACCGAATGACGTAGCGCCGTCGCCTGTGGCGGACCTCGTCAAGAGGATCGACCAGAGTGGGGGAAAGCAGCCGGATTACGTGTTCGTGCGAGTGTCACAACGTCAATTCGCCGCCGGCGCAGGTTCGCTCTACCCCTTTAAGTTCTACCCCGCGATGAACGAGAAGGTGAAAGCGCAAGAGCCGAAGCGGTGAATCGCCGCCGGATCATCTCGCGCTTCCCGACGACGGGCGCAGCGGGATTCTGGTTGTTCCCCGCGCGGTTCGGAATTACCGGTCTCGCGCCGTGAAGATCATCGACCGATTCATCAGCCGCGAGCTGATCGTGAACCTGCTCTTCGCCGTCGCCGTGCTGAGCCTGGTGCTCGTAGTCGGTAATATCTTCCGCAAGCTGCTCCCGTTGCTCGTGAACCAGGATGTGCCCGTCGAGTACATCCTCACCTTCATCGCCTACGTACTGCCGTTCTCCCTCATCTTCACCATCCCGTGGGGACTGCTGACGGCCATCCTCCTCGTCTTCGGCCGGCTTTCCGCCGATAACGAGCTTACCGCCCTGCGCTCGAACGGCGTGAGCATCGCACGCATCAGCGTCTCGCTCGGGCTGGTCGCCATCGTCTGCACCGCGATATCGCTTTGGCTGAATGTCTCCGTCGCGCCAGCCGCGCAGCAAAAGCTCCGCAGCACGATTCTCGATCTCGCGACGCGTAACCCGATGGCGCTCTTCGGCAGCGACCAGGTCATCGACCAGTTTCCCGGCCGCAAAATCTACGTCGGGCGCAAGGAAGGAAACCGCCTCGAGAACATCATCGTTTTCGAGATGAACGAAGCCGCCATGCCGATGCGCGTGACGCACGCGCGCAGCGGCGTGCTCGAGGCTGATCTCGCGAATCAGCGTCTCCTCATGCATCTCTACGAAG
The DNA here is from genome assembly GCA_902805675.1 of uncultured Chthoniobacterales bacterium. Lineage (GTDB taxonomy): Bacteria > Verrucomicrobiota > Verrucomicrobiia > Chthoniobacterales > UBA10450 > JACCTI01. The sequence goes on from CADCTA010000052.1 coordinate 37,346, forward strand.
CGCGATATCAGCAGCGCGACGAGAAGGACCCGTTCGATCTGCGCAAGGTGCGCGACGGCATCAACATGGTGGAAGGGACGCTCCCGATCGGCCTCGAGGAGCTTTATCAAAAAGAGAAACGCCGCACGAGCCGCTCTGCCATGTCGCTCGAGCAGTTAATGGAGCAGCTCAAGAGCGACGATGCCGTGCAGCAGAGCGCCAGCCGGACGGAGATCAACAAGCGCTTCGCCTTCCCGTTTTCTTGCATCGCCTTCGCGCTGGTCGGCGTGCCGCTCGGCATTACCGCGCATCGGCGCGAGACTTCGATGGGCTTCCTTCTCAGCCTCGTCGTCGCATTCTTCTACTTCCTCTTCATCATCGTAGCCGACACGTTGCGCGGGAATCCGGCCGTTCGCCCGGAGCTGCTGGTTTGGTTTCCGAACCTCCTCTTCATCGGCCTCGGGATTTGGATGTTCCGGCGTTTGGCGCGGCAATAGCCGCTCGCTGGTTGCTCGTTCCGAAACTGGGACGGTGAAATCCCGTCGGCGGGACTTTCGTTGTGCCGACGCGGCTTCGAGTCATCCCATAAACATCTTCGGGATAGACGCTTACGTAATGGGAAGGCGATGTGGCACGACCTATGCAAAGGGCTACGGCTAGCCGCATCTCTCGCGGGCTTACCCAACCCCCACTACCAAGGACCCGCTCATGCACCTGCGTACCGCATTTATCCTCGCTCTCACCGCTTCCAGCGCATTCGCGCTATCCGAGGAACGGGTGAACCAGCAGCTCGAGGTGGCATCCGGTGGCAAGCTCGTGGTCGACGTTGAGTTTGGGTCGATTGACGTGAGCCCGGCCACGGATGGCAAAGTTTCGGTGGAGGCGTATCGCAAGATCGATTCGAACGACGAAGGGCGCGAAAAAGATTACCTGGCGCAGTCGCCGATCGTGGTCAGCAAAGAGGGAAACACCGTCACGGTGCGCGCCCGCCGGACGAACGGCGACAAACGCTGGAGCTGGTCCGGCTCGATCACGATGGACGCGCGCTACACCGTGCGCGTGCCGAAGCAGTTCAGCGCCGACCTTCGCACGAGCGGCGGCACGATCGCGGCGAACGGCATCAGCGGCGACATCAAAGCGGACACGAGTGGCGGAAAGCTCAAGTTCAGTCAGCTGCAGGGGCCACTGAACGCCCGCACCAGCGGCGGCGGCATCGCAATGAATGCGTGCGAAGGTCCGATGATCGTCTCCACCAGCGGCGGCGACATCGATTCCGACGGCGGAAGCGGCAAGCTCGAAGCCCGCACTTCCGGCGGAGCGATCTCGGTGCGCAACTTTGTCGGCGACACGGAAGTGAAGACCAGCGGCGGCAAGCTCACGCTGGAAAACATCAAGGGCAGACTGACGGGCAAAACGTCCGCCGGAGCGATCACCGCCTCGCTGGTTGATCCAGTCCCGGGCGACGTTTCGCTGCACACCTCCGCGGGCAGCATCGACATTGCGATCCCACCGAAAGCGGGATTCACCGTCGACGCCAAGGCGAGCATGGGAAACATCCGCACCGAGATCCCGATGCTGGCCACGCGCTCGGATGACGACCGGCTTGAAGGCACGCTCAACGGCGGCGGCAAAGCGCTCTCGCTCAGGACCAGCGTCGGCAGCATCACGATCAAGCCAGCCGGCTCCCAGACCGCCGCGCGCTAAGCGCCGCCTAACAAGACCTGACCTGATGATCCGCTAAGACGCGCGTATGAACGAACTCCGATTTGCACTGCGGCAGTTGCGCAAGTCTCCGGGGTTCACGCTCGTCGCGGTTCTTACGCTCGCGATCGGGATTGGCGCGAACACCGCCATCTTCACGGTCGTCAACGCCGTCCTGCTCAAGCCGCTGCCGTTCCCGCAGCCCGAGCAGCTCGTCGCGCTGGGCGGCACAGACGCGCGTGAGACTTCACCGACCGGCGGCCTGAACTCGATCAGTTTCCCGGATTTCTTCGACTTTCGCGCGCAGAACAAGAGCTTCGCGCACCTCGCGGTGCACCGCGACCGCACCTTCGCGCTCTCGACGGGAGCGGAAGCGCAGAGCGTCCGGGGCGTCCGCGTCTCGCCCGATTTTTTCAATGTCCTAGGACTTGCGTCGCAACTCGGGCGCGGATTTGAACCAGACGAAGAGGCACCGGGCGGCGGACCGGGCGGGTACACCGTGGTCCTGAGCCACGCCTTTTGGCACCGCCATTTCAAAGCCGACCGGCAGGCGCTCGGCAGCGTTCTGACGCTCGATGGACGTGCCCACACCGTGGTCGGCGTGATGCCGCGCGGCTTCCAGTTCCCGATCGAGACGGAACCGTTCGACGTCTACACGACCTTCGCGCCGGAAGCCGAGAGCATCGACGGCGGCAAGCCGAACACCGAGCGGCGCGGGAGTCACAGCCTGCAGTGCGTGGGGCGACTGAAACCCGGAGTGACGATTCAGCAGGCTAACGCGGAGCTGAACACCATCGCTGCGGCGCTGGCACAGCAGTATCCCGACACCAATACAAACTGGGGCGTCACCGTGGTGCCGCTGCGTGAAAACATGGTCGGCGATGTCTCCGGCGGCCTCTATGTGCTGTGCGGCGCCGTCGGCTGCGTGCTGCTGATTGCGAGCGCGAACATGGCGAACCTGCTGCTCGCGCGCGCGACGGTGCGTGGCAAGGAGATCGCGTTGCGTGCGGCGCTGGGCGCGAGCCGCGGGCGCATCATCCGGCAACTGCTCACCGAAAGCGTGTTGCTGGCCGCGATCGGCGGGTTGTGCGGGCTCGTCTTCGCTGCGTGGGGCACCGACATCCTCGTCTCGCTCGTCCCGCAGAATATCCCACGCATCTCCGAGATCCGGCTCGACGGCGCGGTGCTCGGGTTCACGCTGCTGGTCTCGCTCGCGACTGGCGTGCTCTTCGGCCTCGCGCCAGCCTTCCAGGCTTCGAAGCTCGATCTGCGCTCGTCGTTGAATGAGGGCGGCCGCGGATCTGCCGGCGGCGCCAAGCATCGGCTGCGCAACGCGCTCGTCATCGCGGAAGTCGCCCTCGCGCTGCTTCTCCTCACCGGTGCCGGGTTGCTCCTGAAGAGCTTCTCGCGCTTGAGCCAGGTCGATCCCGGCCTGCAGACGGAACGTGTGCTGAGCGCGTCGATCACTCTGCCGAGCGCCGCCTATCCGCGGCCTGAGAACGTCGTCGCATTTTTCGACCAGCTTCTGCCGCGCTTGAACAGCCTCCCTGGCGTGCAATCCGCGAGCACGATCTTCCCGCTCCCGCTGAGCGGAAGCTCGGTCAGCGCATCGTTCGAGAATCCCGAGCGGCCGGTGCCGAAAGGCCAGGAGCCGGACTGCCCCGCGCGCATCGCCCAAGCCGACTACTTCCGCACGGTGGGCGTCCCGCTCGTGCGCGGCCGGTTGTTTGACGCCAACGATCAGCCGAACAGCAAGCCAGTGATGCTGGTGAACCAGCGGTTCGCCGAGACGTTCTTTCCCGGCCAGGACGTGATCGGCAAATCGCTCAAGCCCGGCTGGAGCTCCGGCAAGGATGAGCCCGCCATGCGCGAGATCGTCGGCGTGGTCGGGAACGTGAAACACCGCTCCCTTCGGGCTGAGTTCACCCCGGAGATGTATATGCCCGCGACGCAGCTGCCGGTCGGCGCGGCCGCCCTCGTCATCCGCACGAGCGTGTCTGATCCGGCGGCGTTGACCAACGCCGTGCGCGCGGAGCTCGCTCGCACCGATGCCAGCGTGCCGCTGACGCGTGTCCGACCGTTTGATTACTACGTCGGACGTTCGCTCGCCCGACCGCGCTTCAATGCGCTGTTGCTGTCGATCTTTGCCGGGGTGGCATTGCTGCTCACCGCGATTGGCATCTATGGCGTGATGGCATACTCGGTCGCGCAGCGGCGCCAGGAAATTGGCATTCGCATGGCGCTCGGCGCGCAGAAGCTCGACGTGTTGCGGCTGGTAGTCGGCGGCGGCATGAAGCTGACTGCCGCCGGCGTGGCGATCGGCCTCGCCGCCGCCTTCGCGCTCACGCGTTTGCTCGAGACGCTGCTCTTTGGCGTGAAGCCGTTCGACGCGCTCACCATCTCCAGCGTGGCGTTCCTCCTTTGCTTGATCGCGTTAGTCGCATGCTGGGTGCCCGCGCGACGGGCGGCCGGTGTGAACCCCCTCGTCGCGCTGCGAGAAGGTTAGCCCCCCAATGAACGAAATCCGCTTTGCCCTGCGCCAGCTTCGAAAGTCGCCGGCGTTCACCTTCATCGCCATCCTCACGCTCGCGCTCGGAATTGGCGCGAACACCGCGATCTTCAGCGTCGTCAACGCAGTCATCCTGCGGCCGCTGCCCTACAAGGCGCCGGATCAGCTCGTGTGGATTTGGGAGACGAGCCCGAAGAACGACATCGAGTTCGAGCCGCTTTCCTATCCGAACTTCAACGACTTCCGCGAGCAGGCGCAAAGCCTCGCAGCGGTGGGCGGTTTCACCAATTCGGCGCCCATCTTGGCCGGTGCCGACGGGGAACCGGAGCGTCTCACGGGTGCGGCGGTCGTCGGTGACTTCTTCACTGTGCTCGGCGTGGAACCAGTGTTCGGCCGCAAATTCGCTGCCGATGAAAACGAAGACGGAAAGAACCGCGTCACGATTCTGAGCCACGCCTTCTGGCAGCGTCGGTTCGGCGCCGATCCCAAGCTCGTGGGCCAGCAGATTCAGCTGAACGGAAATCAGTACACCGTCGTCGGCGTGATGCCGCCGGCCTTTCAGGATCCGGTGGCAGCAGCGCGGCGGCCGGTCGAGTTGTGGATGCCGCTGGCGATCTCGCAGGGGATGCGCAATTCGCGGCGCGGCGATTTCCTCCAGGTCATCGCGCGCCTGAGACCGAACGTTGGCATCGACCAGGCGCGAGCGGAGTTGAAGGGCATCGCGGCGCGACTCGAGCAGCAGTATCCCGACACGAATACGAACTGGAGCACGATCGTCGATCCGCTGCACCACACGCTCACCGGCAACGTCCGCCCGGCGCTCTTGGTTCTGCTCGGGGCCGTGGCGTTCCTGCTTTTGATCGCCTGCGCGAACGTCGCCAATCTGCTTCTGGCGCGTGCGTCCGCCCGGCAGCGTGAAATCGCGGTGCGTTCTGCACTTGGTGCCTCGCGCTCGCGGATCATCCGACAGCTGCTGACGGAGAACATGCTGCTGTCGCTGGCCGGCGGGGTGGGGGGATTGCTCATCGCCTGGTGGGGGACACGCGCGTTGCTCGCGCTCAGCCCGGGAAACATCCCGCGACTCAGCTCGGTCGGCATCGATCCGCAGGTGCTGGTCTTCACACTGCTCATTTCGCTTGTCACCGGTCTGCTGTTCGGCCTCGCGCCGGCCTTGATCGTTTCGAAGCTGAACCTCAACGAAACGCTCAAGGAAGGCGGGCGGAGTTCGGCCGAAGGAGCGGGCGGTCGGCGGCTGCGCAATGGTCTGGCCATCGCGGAAATCGCCCTCTCGCTTGTGCTGCTGGTCGGCGCCGGCCTGCTCATCCGAAGCTTCCTGCGCTTGCAGGAAGTGAACCCCGGATTCAACCCCAAGAATGTTCTCGCCGCGGAGCTCTCACTGCCGACCGCAAAATACGCGGAGAATCCGCAGGTCGTTAACTTCTACGATCAACTCCTCGCGCGCGTCGCGGAGCAGCCGGGTGTGCGGAGCGCCGCGCTCACCACCGCGCTGCCGCTCAGCGGCGGTGGGGACATCCTCGCCTTCTACGTCGAAGGCAAACCGGTTGCGCGCAGTGACCGCACGCCTGACGCCGAGGCTCGTGTGGTCAGCGCAGACTATTTCCGCGCCATGGAGATCCCATTGCGCCGCGGCCGCACGCTAACGGAACAGGACACACCCGACGCGCCGGACGCAGCCGTGATTAACGAAGCGCTCGCTCGCAAGTATTTCGCGGAGGAGGACCCGGTCGGGAAACGCATCACGTTTGGCGATCCACAGGCGGCGGATGTCGAGTGGTTCAACATCGTCGGAGTGGTCGGCGATGTCCGCCAGAGCACGCTCCAGGCTGAGCCATATCCGCAGATTTACAGCGCCTACCGGCAGACGCCGCGCCGCGCGCTCACGATCGTCCTGCGCACTGCTGGTGAGCCGACCTCGATGGCGAACACGCTTCGCCAGCAGGTCTGGTCGCTCGATCGTCAGCAGCCGTTGCACAACGTGCGGACCGTCGAGCAGGTGCTCGCGCAGTCGATCGCGCGGCCGCGATTCAACACACTGCTGATCACCATTCTGGCCGGCGTCGCGCTCCTGCTCGCGGCGGTCGGCATCTACGGCGTGATCTCGTATTCCGTCACCCAGCGCACCCACGAGATCGGCGTCCGTATGGCGCTCGGTGCAAGTGCGGGCAATGTCCTGCGCCTCGTCATTGGCCAAGGGATGCTACTCGCCGGCATCGGCCTCGCCGTCGGCGTCGTCGGAGCGTTCGCCGTCACGCGCATCATGGGTTCGCTGCTCTACGGCGTGAGCGCGAGCGATCCGCTGACCTACATCGTGCTCGTCGCGCTGCTTGGGTTCATCGCATTGATCGCGAGCTACATCCCGGCGCGCCGCGCGATGCGCGTCGATCCAGTTGTGGCACTTCGGAACGAGTAGGCGCGTATGCCCGAAATCCGCTACGCGATCCGCCAACTGTGGAAGTCGCCCGGCTTCTCGTTCGTCGCCATCATCACGCTCGCGCTCGGCATCGGCGCGAACACCTCCATCTTCAGCGTGGTCAATGCGGTGCTGCTTCGGCCGCTGCCGTATCCGCAGCCCGACCGCCTCGCCATCGTCAACCAGGCGATCGGCCCGCGTCTGATCTCGATGTCGTTTCAGGATTATCTCGACTACCGGCGCGACAACACGGTCTTCGAGCATCTCGCGGTTTCCCGCCGAGAATCCTACAATCTCAGCGGGCTCGCTGGTCGCGAACCGGAGCAGATTTCCGGCGCCCTCGTGACGGCGAACTTCTTCAAGGTCATCGGGCTGACACCACAACTCGGCCGCGTCTTTACCGAGGAAGAAGATCGGCTCGGCGGGCCGATGCTGGCCTTGATCAGCGACCGCCTGTGGGAGCGCCTTTTCCAGCGCGATCCGGAAGTGCTCGGTAAGACGCTGAACCTCGGGAATCAGCCTTACACCGTGATCGGCGTGATGCCGCCGAAGATGTTTTCGCCGCGCACCGCGGATGTCTGGTTCCCGCTCATGCGGCGCAGCGATTCTCCGGACTGGCAACCGCGCGATAACCATCCGGGTTTGTTCGGCTGGGGCCGGATCAAGCAAGGCGTCAGCCTGGAAGCCGCTCAGGCGGAGATGAGCGCGATCGCGACGCGGCTTCAGCAGCAGTATCCGTCAACGAACGGCAACATGGGCGTGAAGCTCACGCAGTTGCTGGAGAACCAGGTGGGTGAATATCGCCGCAGCCTGACGTTGCTTCTCTGCGCCGTCGCGGTCGTCTTGCTGATCGCCTGCGCGAACCTGGCGAATCTGCTCGCGGCCCGCGGTGCGGCGCGCGCGCGAGAGTTTGCGGTGCGGGTCGCGATCGGCGCGACCCGCTGGCAGATCATTCGCCAGCTTCTGATCGAGAGCGCCGTGCTCGCGGTGATCGGCGGCGTCTTCGGCATCTGCGCGGCGGCCTGGGGCCGTGACTTCCTCGTCGCCCTCGCGCCCGCGGACGTGATGCGATTCCAGGAAACACAGCTCGACTACGTGGTGCTCTCTTTCGCCGGCGCACTCGCGATCGGCACCAGTGTCCTCTTTGGAATATGGCCGGCGTGGCAAGCTTCCAAGGCGGACGCGCAGGAAGCCTTGAAAGCGGGTGCGCATGGAGCTTCGGACGCGCCCGCGGCGCGCCGCTCGCGCGAGATGCTGATCATCGCCGAAGTGGCGCTCACGCTGGTGCTGCTCAGCGCGGCGGCGCTCGTGCTGCAAAGCTTCGCGAAGGCGACGTCGGTGCGACTCGGATTTGAGCCGCGCCACTTGATGACCGCGCAGATCGCTCTGCCGAGCCCCACGTACGAAGATCACGGGAAGCTGCTCGGTTTCACGGATGCGCTGCTCCAGCGCTTGCGCGCTTTGCCCGGCGTGGAACAAGCCGCGACGGCGTCGAATCCGCCGCTCATGACCGGCTGGCAGACCGGCTTCCTCCCCGAAGGCGAAGCCGACGTCCCCGCCTCGCAGCGTCCATCTGCAGAGATGAGTGTGATCAGCAGCGACTACTTCGCGGCCTTGCAAACGCCTCTGCTCCGCGGTCGCGCGTTCGGGCCGCAGGATACGAGAGACGCGCCGCCGGTGATCATCGTCGATCAGTTGCTCGCGGAGCGATTCTTCCCTGGCGAAGATCCGATCGGCAAACGGCTCCGGATGCCAGGTTACAAGCCTAACGAGGAGATCATGCGCACGATTGTCGGCCTCGTGCCGCGCCTGAAGGTCTATGGCTTCCAGGAGGAGATCCAGCTGCCGCAGGCGTATCTTCCGCACACCCAGCTCCCGAATACGAACGTCGTCGTCCTGCTGCGCACCACGCTCGATGGTGCCGCCATCGAGCGCCCGTTGCGCCAGATCGTCGCCGCGCTCGATCCGGCGCAGCCGGTTTACGACATCCGCAGCATGCAGGCGCGCGTGCAGGAAACGTGGGCCACGCCTCGGCTGCTGGCGTTCCTGCTCTCGATGTTTGCCGGGCTCGCGCTGGTGCTCGCCGTTCTCGGGCTCTACGGCGTGATGGCTTACAACGGCGTGCGACGCACTCGCGAGATCGGTGTGCGCCTCGCTCTCGGCGCGCGTCGTGATCAGGTCGTTAGGATGATGCTGAACCAAGGCATGCGCCTGCTCGTGATAGGCCTGCTGGTTGGCTTCATCGGCGCGGTCGTTGCCTCGCGTGTGCTGCGCAGTCTGCTCTTCGAGGTCAACCCGGCTGATCCGCTCATCTACTTCGGCGTCGCTCTGCTGCTTGGGATTGCGGCGGCGGTCGCCTGCTGGATTCCTGCACGCCGCGCATCTCGCGTCGACCCGATCATCACCCTCAGAGCTGAATGAAAAGCCTCCGGTTAGCGTTCCGCCAGCTCCGCAAATCGCCCGGCTTCACGGCCGTCGCCGTGCTCACGCTCGCGCTCGGGATTGGAGCGAACACCGCGATCTTTAGCGTGGTTAACGCCGTGCTCCTGCGGCCATTACCGTATCCCGAACCGGACCGGCTCATCGTCTTCACTGAGACCCACCCGAAGATGCCGAACGCCTATGTTTCGTTCCCCGATTACCTCGACTATCGGCGCGATAATAAGCTGTTCGAACATCTCGCGGTCTCTGGCGAGAGGTCCGTGAACATGAGCGGAGTCGACGGCCGCGATGCGGAGCAAATCACCGGCGCGATCGTGACCGCAAACTTCTTCAAGGTGGCCGGTCTCGAGCCGCAGATCGGACGCACCTTCACCGACGAGGAAGACCGCATCGGCGCGCCGGGGCTGGTCGTGCTCAGCGATAAACTCTGGCAGCGCTTCTTCCAGCGCGATCGCAGCGTGCTCGGCAAGACGCTGACTCTCGGCGGGGAGCCATACACGGTCATCGGCGTGATGCCGCCGCAGATGTTCTCTCCGCAAGGAGCCGAAGCGTGGTTCCCGTTGGGCCCGCGCACCGTCCACGAAGCCTATCAAAAACGGGGCAGTCGTCCCGGGCTGAGCGGCTGGGGCCGCCTCAAGCCCGGCGTGACGGTGGAGATGGCGCAAGCCGAGATGACCACGCTCGCGCAGCGCCTCGGCCAGGAGCACCCGAACAGCAACAAGAACATCGGCGTGCGTGTGCAGCCGCTGCTCGAGAATCAGGTCGGAGAATATCGCTCGAGCCTGACGTTGCTGCTCTGCGCCGTCGGGGTCGTCCTGCTCATTGCGTGTGCCAATCTGGCTAACCTGCTCGCTGCCAGCGGAGCCGCGCGTTCTCGTGAGTTCGCGATCCGGACGGCGATCGGCGCGACGCGCTGGCAGATCGTTCGC
>CADCTA010000053.1 GCA_902805675.1 uncultured Chthoniobacterales bacterium
TAGACCGCGAGCGCGGCCATCAGCGCGAGATACTTTCGGTTCACGACCGACTGGACTGCCAAGGCCAGCACGGCGAAGAGCAGGTACTGCGGTAGCTGGAGCCCCAGCAGGATCCGAAGGTACAAGTTGAGCTCGAACGCGCGGTAGCCGCGGATCGTCTGGGTCAGCATTGCAGCCGCCGTCAGGCTCGCCATGAGCGCGGCAAGAACGATGGCGAGGCCGAGAAGTTTGCCGAGGAACAGAACCCATTCCGCCACCGGTGCTGCGTCAATGGTGTCGCTGAGCCGCGCGTCCCGTTCACGCCACACCAGCTCGGACGCGAAGTAGATGATGAGGAGCGGCACCATCACGCGGAAGTCGGCGAAGTGCGTCAGCGGCGCGGTGATGTGCTCCGCCAGCATGTACCCGGTGCGCGGGAGCAGCGGAATGCCCCAGTGCTCCGTTTCCACCAGCAGCACCAGGACGACGAACGCCGGATACGCGACGAGCAGGAAGAGCCCGGCCGGGCTCCTTCCGATCATCCGGAACGATGACCAAGCGATCGAGAGCGTCTGCCGTACCTGCATTCCGAAGCCGAACGACTGCCGCACTCGCCCGACGAAGGGCACCGTCGTACCGCTCTCCTGCCTCGCCGCTGTCCGCGAGGACCGGCGTGCCTTGAGCCTGCCGAGCGCTCGCGCCAACCAGCTCCACCAGTCCGCAGCCGTGCGGTGCGCGAAGCGGAAGCGAAGGTAGACGAACGCTAGCGTCACGAGCGCTATGGCAAGCCACAGCAACCGATTCCAAAGCATCGGACCCTGGAGCGTGAACATGCGCACGTTCTTCTCGATGATCGTCCACTTCGACATCATCTGGTTCATGATCGCCATGATGCCGATGGGATCCGCCATCAGCGCCCGCTCGCCCAAGCCCGACAGGTAGAGCACGAACGTCACCGGATAGGTGAGGAAGAAGAGGATGAGGCTACCGAGGTAGCTGGCCATCGGGCGCCCGCTCAGCAGCGCCGCAGAAAACTGCATCGCGGTGGCGATGCAGATGTTTGGCAGTGCCAGCAATCCAAAGGCCGCGAGATATGCAGCCGGCCGGAATGGACCGATGATGTCGGGATTCACCCCCGGCGCGTGTGCAGCGAGGAGGCTTCCCACCTGCACTCCGAAGAGGATCACGGCGTTGACGACGACAGCAGCGAGGAATCTGCCGCCGAGATATTCGGTGCGGCTGATCGGGGTGGCGTAGATCAGCGAGTGCATTCCCGTGTGCACGTCCCGCGCGGCGGCCTCACCAGCTATAGCGGGCGCCATCAGCAGCCAGATCTGGCAACTGATCATCGTCACGACCGCGATGATGAACGGCGAGTTGAGAATGAAGTCCTGCGGAAGCGTCACGGGGACGACGGCGACTCTCGTGTTTACGAACGCGAACACGACGAGGACCAGCAAGCAGAGCCACGGCCACGGCCGGCGCATCTGATAGGCGAGCTCGAAGCGGAGAATACCGAGCAGCTTCATGCCGCTGCCTCAGAATGCGGCTCGCTGCGGCTCCGCCCGATGTTTCCCGTCTTTGCGCTGAAGTAGACGTCCTCGAGGTCCGGCTCGGCGCACTCGAAGCCAGCGCCGGGCGCGGCTTCGCTGTAGACGCGCACGACGGTACGGCCGGCAAGAAGCTTCGTAGAAATCACCCGGTGCTCTTCTGCGAGGGCAGGTAGCTCCGCTCTCGAGATCACGCGGCGCCAGATCCGGCCACTGAGGTCATCGATCGCCCGCAGCGGCTCCGCTTCGAGCAGGATCCGTCCCTGATCGATGATCGCCATTCGCGTGCATAGCTCGCTCACGTCCTCGATGATGTGCGTCGAGAGGAGCACCACGCTGCTCTCGCCAAGCTCGGCGAGCAGGTTGAGGAAGCGCACACGCTCCTCCGGATCCAGTCCGGCTGTCGGCTCATCGACGATCATCAGCTTCGGATTGCCGAGCAGCGCCACGGCGACGCCAAAACGTTGCTTCATCCCGCCCGAGTAGCCGCCCAGCTTCTGCCTGCGCACCTCCCACAGGTTTACCTGCCGCAGCAGCGCCTCGACGACTTGCCGGCGCGCCCGCCGCCCGGCGATGCCCTTGAGCAGCGCGAAGTGCTCGAGCAGGTCTTCTGCGCTCACCTTCGGGTAGACGCCGAACTCCTGCGGCAAGTAGCCGAGCGTCTGTCGCACTTGGTCCTTCTGCTTGACGATGTCGATATCGCCGAGACGCATGCTGCCTTCGTCCGGCTCCTGCAGCGTTGCGAGCATGCGCATCAGCGTCGACTTCCCGGCGCCATTCGGGCCCAGCAACCCGTACATTCCCGCAGGGATGGTGAGCGATACCGCGTCGAGGGCACGAACGCCGTTTGGATACGTCTTGGATACGTCGCGAATTTGAAGTTCCATTATCGCGTCTCGGTTGAGTGCTGTGTCCGCACTTCGTGGGTCGCGAGGAGGCGCAGGTTGCGCACGTCGCGCTGCTGCCATGAACGCCAGTTGAGGTCGGCAAGGTACGCCTGCGCCCGTGGCTTCTTTTTTTGGATGAGCACGAACGCCTGGTGCGCTTCCGCGCGATCCGGCATCTCGGCCACTCGGATCAATGAAGGAATCGCCGACGCGCCTAACGAGCCAAGGTGGTCGAGATCAAGGATGCGACTCCGATCGGCCTCCCAGCGGGCGACGTTTGCCTCGGCCACCCATTTGGCCACATCGAGGAACTGCAGCACGTAGAAGAGCGCGAACGTAGCGATCAGGTTTGTGAGCAGCAGCCAGCCGAGGCCTTTGTGCCTCGCGACATGCAGCGCGAGCAGGCAGAAGCCGGTCGTGACGAGCAGCAGAAAACAGCCGACGTAGACGCGCAGCTCCGAGAGATCGTAGACATCGATATAGCGTTGCAAGCGCAGCAGCACGCCGGTGATGAGGACAACGTTCTGTGCGATCCAGAACAGGCTGAGCGCTTTCACTGCGGGGGCGGCGCGGATCGCCGGGACCTGCTGGAAAATCACGACGATGAGGACGGCGGAGAGCACGACGGCGGCGACGAGATTGTGGACGCCGCGGTGCACGAACTGGCTGTAAGTCACACCTTCCGGCAGCGTGCCGCCGGTCCAGAGATAGAGCGCGTCGGCGGTATTCGCGGCGAAGAAGAGCGCGTTCAGCACGGCCAGGACGGTGATCGATCGCCAGAGGGCCAGCGCAGGGTTCTTCGGTTGCGGAAGATCAGGCACGGCGCGGTGCCAGATGCGTTGCCCGCCTGGTGTCTCGCGCGGGCGCACGATCGTGAGTGCGAAGGTCGCGAGCGCCACCCACAGAAATGTCCTCGCGAAGATCACCTCGGGCTCGGCGAACCAGCCGACGACCGAGTTCATTGCCGTGATGATCCAGCGGCCGAGCACTGCATTGCCCGCCCCGAGCAGCAGCGTAAACACGAGCGTCACCGCCGCCGTCGGCAGGATCACGCGAGCGATGGTATCGCCTGCGCGACCAAGCTGCGCGCCGCCGAACGGCGACCGCCTTAGGATCGACGGCATCCACTTCCAGCCCGCGATCGGCCGCGCCAACGCCCAGGCTGATTCAGCCCAGCGCAGCCATGCAGCGTGCAAGCTGGCGAACGCCGTCTCTCCGAAAGCAATGGCACCAAGCGCGCCGAGCACGAGCACATTGCTCAGCGACAGCTGGATGCCGGTCTGGATCGCAGAAGGGACGAGCAGGCCGACGATGATCAGTATGCGCGGATTTGTTCCCGTGCCGTGTGCGACGACGAGCGCTGCAACCGCCAGCGCGCCGAAGATGCCGAGCGACACCCCGGGATCGTGCGACCAGAACAAGAAGTCGCCGCTGATGACGAGGAGCGCGGCTGCGGCCGCAGCGATGTTTTCGCGTGGACTGCGCGTCTCTGGCAGCGGAGGTGGTGCTGTTGTCATTCCCGAAGCGTGGCTTCGGGATGTGAAGAGACTTTGAAGTCTGTGTGAAAACGCGGTGAAAAGGTAGGGACGGCGCGCGCAGCGGTCGCCTGCAGTCCCGAGAGCGAATGGCGCCGACGATCAACTACGAGGAAGCGTTGCGTAGCCGCAGCAAATGCGCATGCCCGAACGCGCGGTCATCCTGAGCCGGCGCAGCACGGCGAAGGACCTCACGCAGGCCCGCGTTCGGGTGGCGTGCCGCAGACAACACCAAGCACCCAGGGTTCAGGTGACCCGCACCGTGGTGCACGGCGCTGTGTGTTAGCGCGAGGTCCTTCGCCGCGCTCCGCCGGCTCAGGATGACACGCGTGGTGGAACGTGCGCTTTCTGCGCGGCGCGGCGCGGTGAGAACGTGCGCTTTCTGCGCGGCGCCGGCGTGGTGGAACGTGCTTTCGGCGCGGCGCCGGCGCGGTCCTTGCCGCGCGAGCGTGCCTCAGGACTTCGCGGAGTGCCGCGGTAACTTCAGCTCGGCGACTGCGCCGCCGCCCGGCGCGTTGTTCAGCTCGACCGATCCGCGATGCAGGGTCGCGACTTCGCGAACGAAGGCGAGGCCGAGGCCGGAGCTTTTCTTGCCGGTGTCCGGGCGCGGCAGGGAGAAGAAGCGCTCGAAGACGCGCGGCTGCGCGTAGTCCGGGATACCCGGGCCGTTGTCTTCGACGCGCAACTCGCATGCGCCGTCCTGTTGCTGAAGAGTGGCGCGCACCTTCCCGCCGCGCGGGGCAAAGGCGATCGCGTTCTGGAGCAAGTTGAGGATGGCCTTCTCGATCAGGAACTCGTCCGCGGAGACGATGCACGGCTCCGGCGGCAAGGTGCTCGTCATGTTGATTTCCTTTGCCGAAGCCTGTGCGCTGATGCTGGCGGCGGCGCGCTGCATCGGGTCGCGCAAATCGAGAGGCTTCTGATCATCGAGCGCGCGCTTCGCTTCCACAGCAGAGAGCAGCAGCAAGCGATCGACGATTTCCTGAATGCGCGCGGTCTCCGATTCGATGTTGCCGAGAAATTTGTCTCGTTGCTCAGCCGGCATGTTCTCGCGCAGGAGCTCCGCCGCGCCGCGAATGGCAGCCACAGGGCTCTTGATTTCGTGCGTGAGCGTCTGGACGTAGTTCTCGATGTATTTGCGCCCGTCCAGCGCATCGCGCATCTCCTCGAAGGCGCTGCCTAACGAGCCAATCTCGGACGTGCCAAGCTTCGGGAGCGGGACGCGGCGGCCGTCGCGCACCGCTCGCGCATAAGCGGTGAGTCGCTGGATCGGCCGAGTGATCCACATCGAGAGCACCGTGCCGACGAGCACAACCCCGGCCGCCGCGATCGCACCCATGATGAAGATGTTGCGCCGCGTCTCCTGCATGAACGCCGCCATGCTCTTCTGCGGCTTCGAGACGCTGACCACGCCTGCCATGCTGTCGCCGCTCATGATCGGAGCAGCGACGAAGAGGACAGACGATGTCGGATCGTTTGGATCGCTCTTCGTAGAGCGCGCGCCGTATTTTCCCTGCAGGGTGAGGTAGACGTCGTTGCGGAGCGAGTAATCCTGCCCCTCGGTGCGGCCCTGATCGGAGTCGAAGACGACGATGCCGTTGGCATCCGTGACGTAGACATTCACGTCCACGGTCGTCTTCTCCCGGCTATAGATGCGGGCCGTGAAAGGACGTGACCGCAGCTTGTCGAACGCCTCGCGAAAGCCTGAGAGATCGATTCGACCATCAACGAGGTTGCGCTCGAGCAACGCCGCAAGCAGCCGCGCCGTATCGACCATCGGCTCTTCGACCGACTGCATGTAGCGCGGTTTAATTTCCTTCGCGTCGGTGATCTTGTTGACGAGATAGAAGAAGCCAATCCCGACGATGAGCAGGTGCGTGAGGATGATGCGCGCGCGGATGCTCATCGTTTATTCCTTCAGTGAATAGCCGAGCCCGCGATGCGTGCGGATCGGGTCCTCGTCGTCGCGCACGGCGCGGAGCTTGGCGCGGAGAGTTTTGATGTGCGCGTCGACGGTGCGATCGAGCGCGGTGTCCGGCTCCTCCCACGCGAGTTCCATTAATCGTTCGCGCGAGTAAACCCGGCCGGGTTTTTGGATCAGCACCTTCAGCAAACGGAACTCGTAACGCGAGAGTTGAAGGGGTGTGCCGTGATAGCGGATCTCGCAGCGCTCCTCGTCGACGGCGAAGACCGCTGCGGCAATTGGCTGCGCAGTAGGTGAGCTGCCTTCGCTACGCCGCAGAATCGCGCGGATCCGCGCGGTCAGTTCGCGCGGCGTGAACGGTTTCACAACGTAATCGTCCGCGCCGATCTCGAGGCCGACGACGCGGTCGATCTCGTCTTTGCGCGCGGTGACGAAAACGACGGGCACGTTCGAAATCGTGCGGATTTTCCGGCAGACATCGAAGCCGTTCATATCCGGCAAGCCGACATCGAGGATGACGAGCGCGAACGTTTCACCTGCGAGCCGCTCCAGCGCGTCGCGGCCGGTCTGGCACCAGGTCGGCGTGAAGCCCTCGGTCTTCAGCGCGTAGACGATGTTGTCCGCGATCGACGGTTCGTCTTCGACGAGGAGGATGTTGCGCATGTGTTACGAACGCGAGGCGTCGAGCGGCAGCGTCAGTTCGCCGCGCTTGCGCCAGCAGATGAATGCCGCAACCACGGTCGTCATCACAAGCCCGATGCCGAACTCGTCGATGATGTATTCGGTTGGGCCGGTGTCGCGGGTGAGCGGCGTGAGGATCGATTGCACCCAGAGATTGTGGCTGCCGTGCAAGAGCGCTGCCGGCCAGAGGCTGCCGGAGCGAAGCGTCAGCCAAGCGTAGATGAAGCTTTCCGCGATGACTCCCAGCGTGAAGCAGCCCAGCCCGAACCAGACCGGTGTCCCCGCGTTGTAGTCGGCGAAGATGAGTACCGGGAAGTGGTAGACGGCCCACATCACGCCGCTGATCACGCTAACGCCGGTGAAGCCGACTACCTTTGATAACTCTGGAACGAGGAATCCGCGCCAGCCGATCTCCTCCCCGACTGCACGGGATGTTTTGCCGACCAGCCCGAGTGTTGCCGTGATGACGACGAACAACGCGAGCGTCAGCGCGGTGGGGAAGTTGGAGAACGCGAAGGTCTCCGCGGTTTTCCGGATGAACTCCGCATCCGCGAACCCGCCGACCCCGGTGAGCCAAACCGCAGCGTAAACCGGCAAGGCGTAGCCGATCGGAATCAGATAGCCGAGCCACACGTACTTCGAAGGCCCGAGCGCCCACGGCATGTCGCGGATGCTTTCGCGGAAGAGCTTCTTCGTCGCGAAGGCCGCGAGCGCCGGGCTCCACATCGCCCCGGTGACGTAGAGCAGGTTGCCCGCGTCCATTCTGCCGGCGTGCAGGACGAAAGCGTTGCAGACGCCGCTGAAGAGCATCGTGAGCGCGTAGAAGCAGCCGACCTTTTTCCAGACGCGAGCGCTCGGTTCCTCCACGATGACGGAGCCTAGCGACTGTGCCCTCGGTGGTCACGGCTAACCGCTGGCGCCCGGCAAAAGCGGCGGAAGACCGCCGCACTCCACGAGGCTGCCGCGACCGCCCTGCACGGTTGCGATCGCTTGCGTTGTGGAGTGCGGCGGTCTTCCGCCGCTTTCGCACTGTGCGCGGCTGCGCTGGATCGTACGCTCCGGCTCCGTCGAGGCAGACGATCGCCGGCCAGTTCGCTCACGTGGCGAACCGCGCGAGCGACAGAAATCGGATATCGTGCCGCGTCCCGCGATCGAGTGCCAAGTCGGCAGCGATTTCCCCGACCACCGGAGCAAACTTGAAGCCGTGCCCCGAGAAGCCGCCGCACATCACCAGATTCGCGTGTTGCGGGTGGCGATCGATCACGAAGTCGTGGTCCGTCGTCAGCGTGTACATGCACGCTTTTGCACCACGCAACCCGGCCGTCGCTCCCGGCATCCACTGCTCCAGCGCAGCCGACAGCGGCGCGACATCACGCGAAACGTCGATCGATCGGTTGACGCGATCCGCATCCGTCAGCTCGCCTGCGCCGTGGAAAGCTGCTTTCAGTCCGGCGCCGAAATCAGGGAAGCCGTACAACGGCGCCGGAAGTCCCGCACGATCGAGAAGGAAGCTGGTAAAGCGCCCGACATCATAAACATCGGTGCTCGGCTGGAACCAGACCTGCACGTTGCGTTGGACGTCGATCGGCACGCCGAGGGACTCGAGGGTCGCTTTGAACCACGGACCGATCGTGAGCACCAGCGCGCGCGTGTCCACTCGGCTGCCGTCCGACAGGTGAATCTCGAAGCCATGGGAAGTCGGCTGCCAGCTTTGCATGGCGACATCGCAGCGCAGTTCTGCGCCGCGTTGCTCTGCCACTCGCGCGTGCGCAGCGATCGCGCGCTCCGGATCGAGAACACCGCCATCCGGTTCGAAGACGCCGGCTTCGCTCGGGAGCAGCTTCAATGTCGGGTAGCGCGCCTCGATCTCGCGTCTGCTCAATTGCTCGAGGGGCAAGCCATGCAGCGTCGCCGTGTGGCGCGTGCGCTCGACGATCTTGCTGTTCTCCGGTCCGACGGCGAGCACGCCGGTGATCCGCAGAAGTTCTTCGCCCGCTTCGCGCTCGAGTTCGTGCCAGAGGTCGTAGGCTCGCAGGATCAGCGGGACGTAGGCCGGATTCTCGAAGTACGCTTTGCGGATCATCCGGCTTTTGCCGTGCGACGAGCCGAGATCGTGCCCGACCCCGAATTGCTCGATGCCGATCGCAGAAGCGCCGCGCGCGGCGCAATGCGCGAGCGCCGCGCTGCCCATTCCGCCGAGGCCCACGACAGCAACATCAAACCGCATTCGCCGTCTGCTCCCGGATGAACTTCTCGATCGCTGGCAGGATTCGCTGGTCCACTGCTTCCTGAGTTTCGCCCGCCATCTTCAACTGCGTCTTCGTCACCATCAACGAGTGATCACCACCTTCGACAACGTAGAGCTCGTTATGTGCGATCATTTCACTCCGCACGGTGGCGAGCAGGTCGAGCGGGCAAAGTGCATCACGCGTTCCCTGCACGAAGAGGATGGGCGTCCGCAGCTCGCGCAGGACTTTGTCGCGCAGCTTCGATGGATCACCGCCGCCGCAGAGTGGGTAGCCGAAGCAGACGAGCGCGCTGACCTTCTCCTCGAGCGCGACGTGGCAGCCGATGCGTGAGCCCATGCTCTTGCCGATCAGGATGACGGGGCCGGCATGTGATTCGCGCGCCTGGCGCAAGGCTTCGCGATGCGTGGCTATAAGCTCGGGCAGGCGGTCGGGACGGCGCCGCCTCTCCAGCATGTAGGTGTAATCGAGGGGCCGAACAGGGCCGAGGCCGCCGAGCAGGGCACTCCAGTGCTGCATCCACGGGTGAGTCGAAGGCGCACCGGCGCCCGGTGCGAAGAGGAGCAACGGCTGCATTCCTCACTCTATGTAGCTGGACGACGCGGTTCTGCATCCGCCGTTTAGCGTGGCGCGCGGGAGCATCTCGGAACGCCGTGAGAAACACTCCGGAAGGGCCGGATTCAAGCGCCAACAGGGCCACTCCAAGCCGCTGATTGGAAGGCATTTGCGAAAGATCGCGTTTTTATCGAAAAATCTTGTTAACTGACACGCGCATAAAGTAGAACCGCCACGAATTGCTCGTGACCAGACACTAGACAAAAACACTATGCCCCCCAAAAACATGCTGAAATCCCTCCGCCGCATCGCGGCTCTAACCGTCCTGCTCCCGGCGTTCTGCCTGGCCGCAGAAGATTACGATCCGGCCGAACCAGCCGCTGAAAACGCCAAGAACCCCGGCAACGCCGCTGTGCGTGCTGAGACCGACGACGCGAGCAAGCGCCGCCGGTTCCAACGCGAATGGCTCGAAACGCCAATGTCGCCCGAATACATGAAGTTCCTGAACGGCGCGGCTGCACGCGAGCGCGCTCGGAATGGCAAGATGCTGCCCTCGACGACGAGTGGGACGGAGACGTCGGCCACGGGCGAAACGACCACGACGACCAACGCAGCCGCAGTGACCGGCACCACGTGGACGAACCTCGGACCCAACAAAGCCAATTTCATCAAGAACGGCTCGTCGAACCTGCAGAAGACCGACGCCGGTCGTGTCGTTGAGATCGTTCCAGATCCGACGAACGCCGACATCCTCTACGTAGCGATGGCCGGCGGCGGCGTCTGGAAGACGACGAACGCAATCTCCGCGGCACAGCCGACGTGGACCCCGATCACCGAGTCGCTCGGCAGTCTCTCCACCGGCGCGCTCGCGATCGATCCGGCTAATCCTTCGACGCTTTACCTCGGCCTCGGCGATTCCTTCGACGGCAGCGGTATCGGCTTCACCAAGACGACGGACGGCGGCGCAACTTGGGGACCGGTGGTCTACCTCGGCAACTCGACCAAGATCACGGAGATCAAGATCGCGACGAACGGCACCACGCTGCTCGTCACAACCGATCAGGGACTCTTCCGCTCGACAGACGCAGGCGCGACTTTCGTGCCAGTGTCGATCGCGACCGGTGTCGCGGGTGCGCCATACGGCTGGAGCATCGCCTGGGGCGGTGGCACGAACTACACGATGAGCCTCGAGGCCAGCCCGACGGCCGCCTCCGGCACGACGAACGGCCAGGTCTGGTACAGCACGAACGACGGCGCCACCTGGACCCGCTCCGTCGGCATGACGAAGACGACCGGGATCGGCCGCATCACGCTCGCCTCTTCGCCGCTCAACCGGCTCGTGATGTACGCCGAAGCAGCCGTCCCGAACGCGACCTCGTCGAACGATCTGGCGGATTTCTTCCGCTCGACTGATGGCGGAAAGAACTGGACGGCGATGGGCGCAACCACGCGCAAAGCCGCCTACACGAACCGCAACACGGAGTCGACCTCACCGGCCGGCATCCTGAACGGCCAAGGCTACTACAATCAGGTTGTCGTGCCCTCGAACAGCTCGCAGAGCACGGTGTTCTTTGGCGGCGTTTACCTGCTCGCGAAGACGACCAACGCGCTCACCACGCCTTCCTACACACAGATGACGAACTGGCTGGCGCAGTTCAGCCTCCCGTATCTGCACGCCGACATGCACTGCGGCGCCTACGATAAGAACGGCAACCTCTACATCGGCAGCGACGGCGGCATCTTCATGTCCAGCGACGAAGGCGTGACCTGGACCGACAAATACAACGTCGGTCTCGTCTCACACCTGCTCTACTCGGTCGGCTCGTCCGAAGCGGCGCCTGACGCGGTCATCGGTGGCTTCCAGGATAACGGCACCCGCGTGCGCGCCGGCAGCACGACGACGTTTAACCAGACGATCGGCGGCGACGGCTTCGGCGCCCTGGTGCACGCGAACAGCGGCTCGACCATGCTCGGCTCGCTCTACTACACCCGTATCTACAAGAGCACGGATGGCGGGACGAATTTTGTCTCCGCCTCGAGTGGCATCACCGAGACCAACAACAGCAGCGCGGCGCCGTTCAACACGCATCTGATTTCGTTCCCCGGGGATGCGACCGGCAACACCGTCTTCACGCACGTGAACCTCAAGGTCTACAAATCGACCAACTACGCCGGTTCATGGACGGCGCTCGGCACGACCGGCTTCGTCGGCACCGGCGCGATCCGTAACATCGGCGTCTCCAAGACCAACGTGAACGTGATCGGCGCAGTCGCGTCCGGCGGGCGCGTGTTCCTGACCGACAATGGCGGCACATCCTGGAAGCAGGCGACCGCGACGCCGAACAACGACCTGAGCATGAGCTCGATCGCGTTTGATCCAGTGAACACGAACGTCGTTTACGTCGCGTCTGTTGCGCCAAACGCAACCAAGTCGCACGTCTGGAAGTCGACCGACTTCGGCACGACCTGGACGATCCTTGATGGTGACGGCTCGGGCTTCCCGGCCGGTGTGGCGGTGAACTCGATCGCGACCGATCCGAACAACGGCGCGAACCTGTATGCCGGCACCCACCTTGGCGTTTATCGTTCCGTGGACGGTGGCGCAACCTGGAGCCGCTTTGGCGCCGGCATGCCGCTCGTGAACGTGATGGACTTCTACATCGCGCCAAACAGCAGCCGCATGCGTGCAGCCACCTTCGGCCGCGGTTTCTGGGAACTGCTGCCCTAACGAGCAGCTCGACTGATTAACAGCGGAGAGGGCAGCGCGAGCTGCCCTCTTTTGCTGTACGCTAACGCCGGACCACTACGCCGCTGTCATTCCGACCGAAGTGGAGGAATCCCGTGGCAACACCGAGCAGTCCGCCACGGGATCCCTCGACTACGCTGCGCTTCGCTCGGGATGACCGCGGGTGGTGCGCTGCGGAAGACAGCAACCTTGCGGCTCGACGAAGCCGCCTCAGTTGCCTGATACTTTCGCCTGCGGTGAGAGCGATATTCGCAGGCATTCTAATGATGAGCGCGACGATCTCCGCCATAGTCGCGGGCGAACCAAGCGCGCCCGAATCAAAGTTCGCGCAGCTCGACGGCCTCAAGGTCCACTACACAAACTACGGTGGAGCGGCCGCCACCGTCGTCTTCGTGCACGGCTGGGCCTGTGACGAAACGGTCTGGCGCGATGTCGCGCCCGCGCTTGCCGCACGAAACGTGCGCACGATCACGATCGATCTGCCCGGCCACGGCAAGAGCGACAAGCCGCAGATCGCCTACACGATGCAGCTCTATGCTCGCGCCATCGACGCTGTGCTGCGCGATGCCGGTGTGGGACAGGCGGTGCTGGTTGGCCACAGCAACGGAACGCCGGCCATTCGGCAGTTCTACCGCCAATTTCCGGCATCGGTGAGCGCGCTCGTCATCATCGACGGCAAGCTTCGGCCCTTCGTCGACGCCGCTGCGATGGAGAAGTTCATCGCGCCGCTTCGTGGACCGGATTACGCGAAAAGCGCCGGGGCTTTCGTCGATTCCATGACGAAGCCGATCAGCGACAAGGCTCTGCGCGGTCGTATCCGCACGATGATGCTCCAGACGCCGCAGTTCGTGGCGGTGAGCGAGTTCGAAAGCACCGCCGATCCCGAGCTGTGGAAGCCAGACCCGATCAACGTCCCGGTGCTGATGATCCTCGCGAAGAGCCCCATATGGGACGCCGAGTATGAGCAGTTTGCCCGTTCCCTGGCACCGCAGCTCGACTACGTCGTCTGGGAGAACGTCTCGCACTTCCTCATGATGGAGAAACCGCGCGAGTTCAACGCCGCGCTCCTCCGATTCATGCGGAAGCACCTGCTCCTGCCGGAGCGTTCCTGAGCGACTAGAGAAGGTCGACCCGCGATCCGGGCAGCAGCTCCACGGGCTGAGCACCGCGCCGAAACAACCGTGCGCCTTTGATCCCCCTCAACTCACACGAGCCGTTCTCGATGCGCAGCATTGCGCCTTCGCGCAGACCGATGACCGGCGTTTCGTTCTCCTCGTGGAACTGCACGATGCGCTCCTCGCGCGTCTCACCCATGTGAGTCGAACCAGGCTCGGGATCGAGATAATGCGGGTTGATCTGGAACGGCACCAGCGCCAGTGCCTCGAACGACGGCGGCTCGGCGATCGGCATGTCGTTCGTCGTCCGGATAGTAGGCGCGGCAACGTTCGAGCCTGCGCTCGATCCCATGTACGGCATCCCCTCTCCGACCCGCGCGCGGATCACATCGATCAAGTCGAAGTCGTAAAGCGCCTTCAGCAGTCGGAACGTGTTCCCGCCGCCGATGAAGATCACCTCCGCGTCTCTGATCGCGCGCTGCATGTCTCCTGCAGCGTGCAGCGACTCCACTTCGTAGCCGAGCGAGCCGAACCTCGCATGCACCTTGCGCGCGTTCGCTTCGTGATCATGCAACGCGAACGGCACAAAAAGCACACGGCCCACGCCGTGTAGAAAGTCACGCAGCTCAGGTCCGGCATACTCGAGATAGCCGCTTCCGAATACGGTGGAAGTGCTGAGCAATAAGAGTCGTCGGTTGTCTGCCATGTGCGTAGTGGCAGCCTACAACGACTGCCGCGGCTGTCGCCAGAGGAACTCGTCCTGCCAATCATCTCGTTCAAGACTCTGCCGCTCGAAGGTCCGGCCGTTTCCGATCGCGTTCCACATCGGCGGCCGGCAAGCGCGCGTGAGCTCGCCGCCGCCCGCTGAACTTTGCGGCTCCGAAGTCCGCGGTGAACGCCGTGCCTCAGAGCTGTGGCTTTTTGCCGAATAGCCGCACGGCTTCCTCCGACATGCCGTGCGTGAGTTTCAGCTGCAAGTGGCGGCTCAGGAATTCCTCGATCGAGACCCAACGCCCATCGACTTCGATTCGCTTCGTCCAAGCGCATAGTTTGAGCAGCCCGCGCTGCAGCCGCTTGATCTCATCATTCGCTCTGGCCAGCTTCTCCTCGCTCTCCTTGCGGGCGGTGATGTCCTGGATTTGCGAGATGAAGAAGAGCGGCTTCGCCTGGCCGTCGCGGACTAACGACACGCTGAGGAGCGCCCACACGACGGACCCGTTCCTGTGCAGATAGCGCTTCTCCATGCAGTAGGTCCTCGTCTCGCCGCAGAGCATCTTCTCGGCATTCTCGACATCCAGGTCCACGTCCTCAGGATGAGTGATATCCTGGAAGCGCAGCTTGAGTAACTCCGCGTCGCTGTAACCGGTCATGTCGCAGACGGAATGATTCACCCGCAGCCAGGTGCCATCCGGCGCGACCAGCGCCATCCCGATGGCCGCGTGATCAAACGCGTTTTGGAACAAGAGATCCGCTGGAAGAGGCGGTTGCTCACCGGGCGCGCTCACGTCGGATACTCGTAGCGAGGTTTCCGGGTCTGTCGACGATATCTCGCTCCCCGCCGGCCTGCTAGCCGCATAGGAGTTTTGCGTACTGCTCACCACGGGGCGCGCCCAATTGTGGCACCTGCGCTGCCGGAGTTGAATAGATGCGCGTCGCGACATTCGCGGCCGCAACTTTGTTGGGTGGTGGTGCTAAAGGGCGCCGAGGTTCCGGAACGGGTGAAAGGCCGGAGCCTCGGCGAAGCACAGCGGAATCATCACTCCGACAATCGTGGTTTCGTGATGAGTTCTAGATTCGGCCAAGAAAGATACAGCCTGCCCCACCACTGGGCAGCGTTGAAACTGTAAGACCGCAGCAGCCATGGGCATTACACCACTGACATACAACCAGGACGAGTCGACAAAGAAGGCTGTCGCAGAAATGGAACGCTACTGCGAAGAGCATCCGCGCAGTCCCACAGCCATCCGCCGTCCGCGCATCATGATCCGCGGCCGCAGCTGCGTCGCTCTGCTCGGGAGCACGCTGGAAGACGGGATTGCCGGCATCGGATCCTCTGTGAACGCGGCGTTGCGCGCGTTCGACCTGCAGTATTCCAATTCGCTGAAGCCACCGCGCGGATAACCCCGCACCACGGCCGAGCGCCGGGTCCGGATTGGCAACACGCGCACTTGCGCGACCGATTGCGGCGGGCGAACTCGTCGAGTAAGCGACGGTCCGGGAGCATCACGGCTGTCTCGCGCGCGATGCTGTGGCATGCTCGCCGGTGCCCGCCACGTCCAACCGCATCGCGATTATCGGCGCCGGTGTCTCCGGTTTGACCTGCGCGGTGCTCTTTGCGGAAAGGGGCTATCGCCCGACGATTTTCGCGCGCGAGAGCGGGCAGCAAACTACTTCCGCGGCGGCGGCTGCAATCTGGTTTCCGTACGACGCTGAGCCGCTCGACCAGGTTGCCGTCTGGTCGCTCCAAACTTTAGAGACGCTGCGCGACATCTCTCGCGATCCGGCCAGCGGCATCGCCACCGTTGAGCTCCGGGTATTTGCACGGCAGGGAATGCTGGCAAAGCCGCGCTGGGCGGATTCGTTAGGCGCGCGCCCGCTCGAAGCTGCGGAGTTGTTGAAGCCGGGCATCTTCACCAGCGGCTACTCCGTTCACGTGCCGGTGGTCGATACGACGGTCTACCTCGATTACCTCCGCGCTCGCGCGCAACTCGCTGGCGCGCAGTTCAGCACAGGCGTGGCGCTCCGCTCGGTCGCAGAGATCGACAGCGACTACCGCACGATCGTGAACTGTTCTGGGGCAGGCGCCAGAATGCTCGTCGGCGATGACGATCTCGAGCCGCATCGCGGGCAGGTTGCGGTCGTCGGCAAGCTCGATCTCCCCTGCGCGGTCGTCTGCGATGACCCGCCGCTGATGTACGCGATCCCCCGGACGAACGACTGCGTCCTCGGCGGGACGAACGAGATCAGCGAAAACGTCGAGCCTGATCCGGGCGACACGTCCCGGATACTGGGCGAAGCCGCGCGCGTGCTGGGCATTCCTCCCCCTCGCGTGACGCAAGAGCGCGTTGGGCTGCGCCCCTTCCGGCGGTCGGGCGTTCGGCTCGAATCGGAGCAACTCGCTGACGGCCGCACCGTGCTCCACAACTACGGGCATGGCGGCTCCGGCTTCACCCTGTCGTGGGGATGCGCGGAAGCTGTGTTCGCGTTGCAGAGCGCGACGCTTGCGACTTCCTGACGTTCCGCAAAGAACGCAAAGCCCCCGCCGGCCTTTGCCAGCGGGGGCTCGCGTGTCTCAGTTATTCAGCGTCAAGCGTGCAGCAGGGCGCTTGCGCCATGCAGCAGCTGCCGCCAGTCATGCAGCAGCCAGCCGCCTGCGGGGCCACGTTTGACGTGGCGCTCGCGGTGCTCATCAGCGCTGCGACTGCGATAATCATGAAGTATTTCATAGTGCCTCCTTGTTGAGACTTCGTTGAGTTCTGTCCGCACGAATACGGACCCGGCCCGTCTATTCGACCGCCAGTCGCGGCGGCGGAACGGGCGGGCGGTGCGCCCGCGACGCGCTCTTTTGCGAAAAGCTCAGGGTGAGCCGCGCTGGGCCGGAGCTTGCCGGCAATACCAACGGATTCGCCGCAGCGATCAAGCCGCCGCAGCCGTGCGTGACACAGCAACGTTCCGGCACCTCGCGATCGGTGCCGGATTCTGACGCGCAATGCTGCGCATCGCTGCTGAAGGAGCAGCATTTTGGCTTTTCGGGGGCAGGTGCCGCGGCCTCGGCGGTGAGCGGGCAGGTCACGATGAACAAGCCAAAGCACATCGCGGCGGCAAGTAGTTGCGTCACGAGTGCTCGCACATCCGGAGCGTATTGCCGGGCCGTTGCTTGTCAACGAAGCCCCGGTCAGCTCGAAGCCGGTGGACGCGGACAATTGCTGGCCGGCTGATCAGAAAGGGCGACTTCACTGGATCTTTTCGGTGGCGTAGACGTTCACGTCGAAGCCGTCGGCGCAACAGGTATGCATCGGCGCGTCCACGATTTCGCTGAAGCCGTCGAGACGCGCGGGAACGGTCGAGCATTGCGCGACTTCAGCCTGGCGGAAGCGATACGGCGCATGAGCAACCTGGCCACGCACGAGCGATCTGCCGCGTTGCGCAAAGAGATAGTAGCGCTCGAGGACGAAGAACTCGAAGGAGCCCGGCTCTGCCTCATGTGCATCTCCGACCTCGCGATATCGATAGTGCGCCGTCTCGTCGGAGCCGCGGCGGCGGCAGCTGTAGTCGACGCATTCGCCCCGCGTCGCGCGCATCGCCGCGTGCATGTACGGTAGGCCGGTGGAAAGGCGCGCGGCGAGCACGGCGAGGGGTTGATTGCAGTCTAACGAGTAGAACCAGACGCCGGGCACGCCATCTCTGTCGTAGGCATAGGTGCGGACGTTCAACTCATCGAAGTGAGAAATCCATGGCACCGCCGGCACGCCAACGGGCCGCACGTTACGCATCCAGAAGGGCACGATCGCGAGGTATGCGGCTCCATCAAAGGTGTCGACCGTGAGCCTGGCCGGGAGCGTTTGCTGCACCCTCGCGGCTGGTAGTCGCCAATGCAGGAAGAGCAGCGATTCCCATCGGTGATACATCACCTGCGGGCGGCGGCGATTGGGCGAGCGTGCGAGAAGCCGTGCCGCGATGTCGGGAGCCATAGTCGCCACGCGGGAAGACTACAACCGGCCGAACGTTTCGGAAGCGAGATTCGGGGCCGCGTAATGACGAGCGGAGCGGCGAGTGTGCTGTCCCGAAAACGTCGCGCTCACTCCCACGCTGGCACTGTCGAGCAGCCTTTCCAACGCCCGCGAGAATCGCTTTGCCACAGGGCGCGGATGAATCAAAAACATCTGCGGCTCAACCCCGACTCGGCTGCTGGCTCTGCTCGGCCTCGCTGCCCATCTTCCTCGTCGGCTGCGCCGGCCGCGGAACGACAAGCTCCACCACTACAAGGACACAGATCGATCGGACAAAGAGTTCCATCTACGCGCGCCAAGCACCGGCTCGGAAACCGCGGCGCCATGCTGCCGCGGCTGCTTTGCCGCTACTTCATGAAGAGCGTTAGCGTGTCGAGGTCGATGATCGCCTGATGGATGTCGAGCAGCTCGCTGCCAAGTAATCCATAAATCCGGTCGCCGCGCGCGCCCGGTCGAGCGGCGTAAAACTCGATCTGGCGTATCCCGCTCACCGCGCGCAGCTGCTTCTGCGTGAAGAGGTCGGCCATCACGATTTTCTGCGGCGGGATCGCGACGCCGCCGATCTTGAGGTCGTCGACCTGCACGAGCTGCAACGGTCGCACGCTACCATCAAAACGACGCGCGGTGGCTGCAGAAGGTTGGCCGGCGAGACCGAGCACGCGAGCCGCGTCATCGTCGAGCCCGCTCAGGAACGCGCCTGTGTCGACCAGCAGCCTGCCCGGTCTTCCGCGGATCACGCACGGAACCGTCAAGCCACGCCTCGTCTCCTCGATCGGAATCGCGGTGAACCCCTGCGCCCGCGCCACGGCTGCGAGGTTCAAGGAGGGCGCAGCGTTCCCTCTGAGGAAAAGCTGACGCGCGCGGCAGTTGATCACAGCTTTGTAGCGGCGCAGCAGATCGCGCCCAATGATGCCATCGGCGGCGCGTCCGCCGGGCCCAGGCACTGGCCCGCCAAGCTGGGCCGCGCGGTATATCGAAAATGTGGTAGTGCCGAGCGACAGCCGTCCGAGCCGCAAATCGTCGACCGATCCGACAGGGAAACTGCGTTTGCCGGTAAACGCTGCGGCACCCGTTAACCGGACGCCCAGGCGCTCGGCGCGGTCGGACTGGAGGAAGTTCGGCTCCGCGCCGGTGTCGACGAGGAAGTTCGCCGTCTGCCCGTTCACGCTGCCTTGCACAAACAGGTGATTCTGCGGCCCGCGAGTCAACGGAACGGCTTCGTAGCCGTTCAGCGTTCTTGATTGAGCGAGCACGCTCGCCGGCAGACCAAGCAGCAGCACCCACGCTGCAACCACCCCTCGAATTCCCATCCCGGATGATCGTAGCCTTGCTTCCGCGCTGCAAGACGCGCGCGTGGCATTACCCCGCCTCGTTCGCGGCGGGTCTGAGGAACCGCTGATAAACGAACGACGCGACGATCAGGATCAGCGCGACACCGATGAAGGCGCCGATGCGGTACAGTTGGCCGAGATTAGCGAGGTCGTGCAGGAAGAGCTTGAGCAGGGTGAGGAGCAGCAGAGCGAGCCCGGCGTAGCGCACCGCTTTGGCCTTCTTCTTCATGCCGATCATCAGCAGCGCGAACGCAAATAACGCCCACGCGATGGAGTAGGTCATGTCACGCGCGAAGTTGCCGGTGAAGGAAAACGTCAGCGTCGGGCCGACGGAGAAGTAATCGGCGATCTCGATGTTCAGGAGCAGGAAGGTGAGGATGGTGCCGAAGGTATAGAGCAAAGGCGGGAGCACCCGACCGGCCACGCTGTCGCGAGCTGTCTGCGCTGCGCGGGCACCTGCAAAGAGGCAGAGGCTCGCGATGCCGTAGGCGTAGAGATACCAGTTCCAGATGCGGACGGAGGCGCGCGGATGGTACTCGAAGACGGCAGGATTGAGCGCCAGCCTAACGAACGCAACCGTGAGGAGCGCGCCGCCGACGATGCGCAACCCGACGTTTGGCACGTAGCGGAACAGGAGGAGCAGGAGAAGGCCTTCGATCGCCCAGCCGAGCGTGATCCACTCGCGCTCGAACTGCACCGGAAACACGAGACTGAGGAAGAGCAACGCCGCGCCGCCCTGCCAGGCGAGACGCGCGTCGCCCGAAGCCGGCACCACGGCGCGCCGCCTGATCAGGTGCCAGACTCCGAAGGCGTAGGGAACGATGAAGACGGCGGGCAACAAGCCATTGCGCAGATTTGGATAAGCGGACGAGACAACCTCGAAGATCAGCCAGAAATGCAGCACGCCAGACACGGCGCCGACCGCCCACGGGATCGGCGAACGTTCTTCCGCGGAGAAGAACGGGTAGGCGGTGAACACGAGCCAAAAGGCGACATACCAGCCGAGCGCGAGGAGGGCCGCCGTGTTCGAGAAGTGCAGCGTCTGCCACTCCCGCTCCACCGCCCAGGTGAAGGCCAGTGCCACGACCGCGATCCAGCTGGTGCGCGAGAGGATGCCGAGCCCGAGCAGCACGACCGCGAGCAGCAGCGCAACCGCGAAGACGAGCGTGGGATTCGGGACCGGCAGCTTGCCGACCAGCATCATCAGCAGCACGAAGGGCATGGCGGCGGCGATCGCGGGCACATTGCGGCGCGGGTCGCCCGTCGTTAGGCCGAGCTTGCGGCTCAGGAATGTGGAGGCAGTGGCAAAGAAGACACCGAACCCGCCGACCACCGTCAGGATGCCGACGACGCTCTCGTTCACCGGCGGCGCGGTGACAATCCACAAGCCGGCGGTAATGAGCGTCGCGAGCAGCGCGAAGACCAGCGCAGCGATGGATCGCGTGCTCCAGGCCAGCGCGAGCGCGATGCCATTCACGAGCAGGACACAGAACCAGACCGCGAACGAAGTCTCTCCGCGCCAGACGCAGAGGAACAGCAGCACGAGCGCGAGCAGCGGCACGTAGCCCTGCCACGTTTTCTCGGGTGACTCGATGTCAGTCTCGCGCCGGGCCGGCCAAACCGAGAATCCGGCGTGCACGACCGCGAAGAGCAGGTATGCGCCGAGCGCCCACCAGAGGAAGCGGTTCTCCAGGTATCCAGCCGTCCACGAGGCGAGGATGGCAAAGACGATCGCTCCAGCTGCGCTCGCGATTCGAGTGGGGTTCCTACGGTTCAGGGCCAGCGCAAGCAAGCCGATATCCGCGAGGAACGTGAAGCCGAAGAAGAATCCAGGCCGCCGCGCGAGGCTCGGCAAGATGAGCAGCCAGAAGGCGAACGCCAGCGAGCTGCAACCGACCGCGAACGCAGAGCGAACGGACCATGCGTCTGCCGGCTGGAGCCTCTGGCGGAAGAAGGCGAAAGCGAGGAATTGCGCCTGAAGCGCGAGGAATACCCAGAACCCAGCGGCCGCGCTCTCGGCGTCGAGCGGGAGCCAGTTCCCTTGCGTGGCGATGGTGCCGATCGCGGCCAGCACCAGCAGGTAATCCCAGCGTTTACGAAGCGCGACGGCAGCAATGCCGGCGTTCAAGAGCGCGACGTAGCCGAAAAGGCGCAGCGCATTGTCGCCGCTCGTCAGCAACGGCGGGGTGACGAATCCGCCGACGAGCCCAAGCACCACGATGACCTGTGCGTCGAGCCGCACGGCGAGCAGGAACGCGCCGACCGTGATGAGCGACATGAACAGGAACGCCGTCGTGAGCGAGATCAGGCCGTAAAACGAATGGGCGCCGAAGATGGACGCGTAGAGCACAAGCACGCCAGTGGCGCAGAGACTCTGGCCGGGAACGCGGTAGTTGCGTTGCGCCGTGAACCAACCTGCGCCGACGAGCGCGGAGCCGATGATCAGCCCAATCAACACGCGGCCGAGGGGGGTGATGAGGTTGTTGTCGAACGAATACTTTACCAGAAAGACGACGCCGAGGAAGAGGGCGAAGCCACCGACCCAGGCGGACAGCTTCACACCCATGAAGGCTTCCCAGTCGATCGCAGGGACAGCGGGTTTGCGCGGCCGCGGTGGGGCTGTTGTGGCTGCGGCGGCAGGGAGTGGCGGTGGCAGTGGCGGCGGGACTGACGCAGCGCTCGTGTGCGGTGGTGCGGTGGCAGCGCCTGACGGCGGCGCTGCAGATGGTTGTGGCGGTGCGGCTGTGACGGCGGGATGCAGCGGCGCAGTTGCCGGCTGCGGAGCTGACGGAGGAGGCTGCGGCCGCGCCTGCAACTCGAGCGTGGTGATCCGCTGCGTCAGCCGATCGATGGTGGATTGCAGGGCGCGAATCTTCTTCGCGTGCACGAACGAGGTGACGAACGGCAGAAATGCCAGGCCGATCGCGCCGAGCACGAACAGCAGGATCAACGTCTCCATCCGGCCCGCCTTAGAGCAGCCGCGAACCGGCGATGCAAGACAAAGCGTCCATCACAAGCCGGTCGGAGCCGCGATGAACTCCCACGGAATGGCAAAACGCTCCGAGAGATGTGCGGCCAGTGCTTTGACTCCGAAAGTCTCGGTGGCGTAGTGGCCGCCAATGAAAAGGTTGACCCCAAGCTCCTCCGCCGCGACCGCCACCCAATGCGCCGCTTCGCCGGTGATGAACGTGTCGACCCCTTCGCGCGCGACGGTGTAGATCTCGGAACCGCCATTGCCGGTCACGACGCCGATCGTATTCGTGACGGCCGGGCCGCTCGCAACCAACTGCGCCTCCCCGCCTAACGAATGCCCAAGCCGCTGCGCGAGCTCCTCGCGCGCGATGGCCGTGCGGCTCTTCACGCCGACGAGCTGCCCCTTCATCTCGATGAACGGCTCCAGGTTCTCGAGCCCGAGGGATGTGGCAAGCTGGGCGTTGTTGCCGACGAGAGGATGCACGTCGAGCGGCAGATGCGCACTGTAGAGCGCGATGTCGCGCTGGAGCAGCAGCGCGACTTGCCGGCGCAACGCACCCGTGAGCGGCTGAAGCCCGGGCCAGAAGAGCCCGTGATGCACGAGCAGGAGATCGACGCCGCGTTCGGCCGCGACTGTGAAGGTGCGAGTCGACGCGTCGACCGCCGCGCCGATTCTCGTGACCTCCCCGGAGTTTTCCACCTGCAGGCCGTTCACAGCATTCGCCCAGTCGGCGCATGCGCCGATGCGAAGGAACTCGTCGATGTAGCGCGCGATCTCGTTCAGCTTTGTCATGGGTCCTCGGAGCGTCACTCGTCGTATTCGCGGCGGCCGGAAAACCAGACCACAAACGCGAGCAGGCCGAGGGCGAGGACGCAATGGTAGAACTCAATCCGCCCGCGCGCGAAGTAGTTAAGGGCAATGCCGAGGATAGTCAGCACGCACGCGATGCCTGCGAGGATCAACGTCACTTTGCCTGGCCTGTAGCTCTTCACGTTCAGTTAGCCGCGGCACGCCTCGCGCGGCTCGATGTCAGGACGACGTGCGGCGGACACTCTTTGATTCGCGCGATCACCTGTTCGTGAGCTGCCTCGATTGCGAGCACTGCAATGGGTAACGCATCGACATGTGCTCCACGCCGGCGCGCAGCAACCCGTAGGAGACGAGGAACCCGGCCGCGCCCGCGAGGAAAAGCAGGAGCGTCAGCATGCTGCGCCGGGTAAGAGCGGCTCTCGAAGTACGCCTCGAGAGCGGCAGTGGCGCGCTTCCTCATTTCCACGGCATTTTGCCGGCCGTCATGCGCTCGGTGGCGGGGCATCCTCGCGAATCCGCGCGAACATCAGGGTGTCGAGCACCTCACCATCTTTGATGACGTCCTTGCGCAGCCGGCCTTCGAAGGTGAAGCCAGCCTTCTCCAGCACGCGGGCCGATGCCGGGTTGTTTGATGTGGTCGTGGCGAAGATACGGTCGAGCTCGAACTCGGCGAAGCAGGCGGGCACGAACGCGCGGACGGCGGTCGTAATGATACCGCGACCCCAGAGCGGTTCGGCGAGCCAGTAGCCAAGCTCAGCCGTGCGGCGGTGCATGCCCGAGCCCACGCGGATACTCATTCCCCCGCTCACCCGATCGTCGACCTCGATGCAGACCGCGTGCTCTGATTGGGGCGAAGTGACGCGCCCAAGGTACTCGTTAGCGTGCGCCACGGTGTAGGGATGCGGCACCCAGTCGCGCAGACGCAGCCAGATGTTGCGGTTGTTGATTCCCGCGGCCAGGCCTTCGGCGTCTTCCATTCGCCACGAACGAAGAAGACAGCGATCAGTCTGCAGTCGCATGCCTGGAGATGATGCACGGATGCGGGCGGCGTGCCGAGGAGTGTTCTTGACGAACTCGCAGCAGCTTGTGAGGTTGCCCGGATGGCAGCTTCACAACAGACCGGCGGAGCCCCGCTCACCTATACCGACGATCCGGCTGAACTCGAAGCCGACGCGAAAGAAGCGATCGTCGACGGCAGGCTCGAGACCGCGGAAGGCAAGGCGAGCGACGCGATCGCGGTGCTGCTGAGTGTGCTGCCCGGGCTGGGCCACATCTACAAAGGCCACAAGTTTATCGGCATGGCGCTGGTCTTTGCGGGCACGCCAATGGCCGTTGCGCTGGCATTACTCATCGCAACGGGCACCGCGGGTTTCGGCATCGGGCTGCTACCGGTTTACTGGCTCGCGGTGATGGTGCACGTCTACGCGATCAAGGATCGCGTGCTTCCGCCGACGAGCGACGACGGCGAGGAATACTAGCGCGCGCCGTTAGCGGGCGCCGCCTGGCGCAAACCGCAGCGCGGTCATCCTGAGCCGCGGAGACGGCGAAGGACCTCACGCAGGCATGCCGTCGTTGCATACCGTCCCGCGTGGTGATCAGCGCGTGCGTGGCTGCTCGCTCCGCCGCAGCATCCGCGGTGGACGAATGTCGCTCGCGTGGGCGTGAGGTCCTTCGCCGTCTGCGCGGCTCAGGATGACCGCCTGTTGGGCTCTCCTTCAGGCAGTCACCGCGCTGCCGACTACGGCCTCGTGGATCTCCTCGAGGATCTCGCGCAGGCCGTAGCGGAACTTCCAATTTGGATAGTGTTCCTGGAACCGGCGCACGTCGCTGATCCACCAGATGTGGTCGCCGATGCGGTTGTTCTCCTCGTAGGTCCAAGTCAGTTTCCGACCGCTGATCTCTTCGCAGAGCTTGATCGCTTCGAGCATCGAGCAATTGCTGTGGCGGCTGCCGCCCAGATTGTAAACCTCCGCCACGCGCGGCGCCTCGATAAAGGCCCCGAACGCCTCCACAAGATCGAAGCTGTGGATGTTATCGCGCACCTGCTTGCCACCGTACCCGAAGACGCGATACGGCCGGCCGGTGACGGTGCATTTCATCAGGTAGGAAAGGAAGCCGTGCAGCTCCGTGCCGGCGTGCGCCGGGCCCGTCAGGCATCCGCCGCGGAAGCAGGCGGTCGGCATTCCGAAGTATCGCCCGTACTCCTGCACGAGAATGTCGGCTGCGACTTTCGACGCGCCGAAGAGCGAGTGCTTGGTGCCATCGATGCTCATCGACTCGGAGATGCCGGGCTCGTACTCATGGCCGGGCTCGATCTCCCAGCGGAGCGGCAGCTCCCTGAGCGGGAGGCGATTGGGGGTGTCGCCGTAGACTTTGTTCGTCGAGGTGAAGACAAATGGCGCGTCGAGGCAAAACTCACGCGCGGCTTCCAGCAGGTTCAGGGTGCCGTTCGCATTGACGCCGAAGTCCATCTGCGGATCGCGCGCCGCCCAGTCGTGCGAGGGTTGCGCGGCAGTATGGACCACGGCTGCGATGTTCTTAGCGTGTTTCTTGAAGACGTCGCGAACCGCATCCGCGTTGCGGATGTCGATGTCGTGATGCTCGTAGTCCGCGATCGTCTGGACGAGCTGGTCGCGCGTGCTGCGCGTCGATGCTTCCGCGCCGAAGAACCGGCTGCGCATGTCGTTATCGATGCCGACGATCTGCCGGCCTTCGGCTGCGAAATGCTTGACGGTTTCGGAGCCGATCAGGCCCGCCGAACCAGTGACGATGATGGTGTTTCGTTTCATGTGAGAGAGAGGGAAAGTTGGTGTGCTGATCAGGCTGGCGCGCCGATGATCCAGGTAACGTCCGCCGCGCCAGCGGCCACACGCGCCGCTGGATATTGCGTATCGCCGCTCAAGACGTCGTCGATCAGCTCCACGTGCTTGGTTCCGTCGACGAGGAACAGGATACGCCGGGCGTGCTGAATCAGCGGAAAGGTAAAGGTAAGCCGCCACGCGTCGAGCTTCGGGACAAAGTTCGCGACCACCTTCCGCTGCTGCTCATCGAGCGCGGCGGTGCCCGGGAACAACGAAGCGGTGTGCCCGTCGTCGCCCAAGCCGAGCAAAATTAGATCGTGCCGGTAAACCATCTCGCCTTTTTGAACTGCTAAAACCTCCAGTTGCTCTTCGTATTCCTGCGCGGCGACGTGCGGATCCAGTTCGCCGCGCAACCGCGCGATCGACTGCTCCGGAACCGCCGCCGGTGTAAACAGCGATTCCTGGGCCATCCGGAAGTTGCTTTTCTCGTCATGCGGCGGAACACAGCGCTCATCGCCGAAGGTGACGAAGGTGCGCTCCCATGAGAGATCCTGCGCGCGGGCGGCTAGCTCGCGGTAAACAGGACGTGGCGTGTTGCCCCCGGAAAGGGCGAGGCGGAACTCGCCGCGTGCGCCCAGCGCCGCGCGCCCCTGCTCGAGGATGAACGCGGCTGCATCGCGCGCGAAGTCGCTCGTACGCAGAACCTCAGGCATCGGGCATCATGAAGCGAGACCCCTGCCGGCGCAAACAAGCCCCGGAGGAGCTACATCACCATGCCGCCATCGACGGCCAGCACCTGGCCGGTGATGTACTTTGCTTCCGTTGATGCGAGGAAGGCGACCGCCGCGGCGATATCCTCCGGCCGGCCAAACGTGCCGAGCGGGATCTTGCTCATGATGCCTTTGCGGATCTCTTCCGAGAGCACCGACGTCATGTCGGTCTCGATCAAACCGGGCGCCAGAGCGTTCACGGTGATGCCGCGGCTGGCCATCTCCCGGGCGAGCGATTTCGTCAGGCCGAGCAGGCCGGCCTTGCTCGCGGCGTAGTTCGCCTGTCCTGCATTTCCGATCAATCCGATCACCGAGCTGATATTGATGATGCGGCCGCTGCGCTGCTTGATCATCGAGCGCTGGACCGCCTGCACGAAGTTGAACGCGCCCTTGAGGTTCGTGTTCAACACCGTGTCCCAATCATCGACCGACATGCGCATGCTGAGGCCGTCGCGCGTCACGCCGGCGTTGTTTACGAGGATGTCGACGCGGCCGAACTCCTCGAGAATCTGCGCCCCCGCCTGCTGCACGGCGGTGTGATCGGATACGTCAACCGCGTAAGCCCTGGCTGCGTCTGCACGTGTGCCGTTGATTTCATCGGCAGTCTTCTGCGCATTCGCCTCCGTGCGGCTGACGGAGGCCACGCGCGCGCCTTCGCTGGCCAGCCGAACGGCAATGGCGTGCCCGATCCCCCGCCCGGCGCCTGTGACAATTGCTACCTGGTTTTCAAATCTCATATCTTCACCCACTGCCGGGTCTGCGCGCTGGTGGACATCGCTTCGAGCACGCGCTGGTTGCGCAAACCGTCGTCGAACGTCGGCTGCACGCTCTTTCCTGCAACTACCGCGCGCACGAAATCGGCAACCGTATGCACGAACGTGTGCTCGTAGCCGATCAGGTGACCGGGCGGCCACCAGTTCTCGATGTATGGATGGCGCGCTTCCGTGACGAGGATGTCGCGGAACCCGCGCCGGTCCTCAGGCTCGCGCGCATCGTAGTAGCGCAGCCGGTTCATCTCTTCGAAATCGAATGCGAGGGAGCCTGCGCTGCCGTTGATCTCGAGGGTGATGCTGTTCTTGCGGCCTTGTGCGAAGCGGCTGGCTTCCAGGTTGGCGAGCGCGCCGTTTTTGAATCGGCCGATCGAGGTGACCGCATCGTCGACTGTCACTTTGCCGGTCTTCTTCGAGCCAGGCGAAACGGGGCGCTCCTTCACGAAGGTCTCCATCGTCGCGCAGACCTCGCGGAATTCTCCTACGAGATAGCGCCCGAGATCAATGATGTGAGCGTTGATGTCGCCGTGCGCGCCCGAGCCGGCGATCTTCGATTGCAAACGCCAGACAAGCGGGAACTCAGGGTCGGCGATCCAATCCTGCGCATAGCGAGCGCGGTAGTGGTAGATGCGGTCGCCCAACTCGCCGCGCTCGATCATTTGCTTCGCCAGCGCCATCGCCGGGATGCGCCGGTAGTTATGGCAGACCATGTGGACGACGCGGCCTTTGCGGGCGGCGGCGAGCATCTCTTCACACTCAGCGACATCGAGCGCGAGTGGCTTCTCGCAGAGGATCGCTTTGCCCGCTGCCGCCGCGGCCACGCAGATGTCGCGGTGGGTGTCGTTAGGCGTGACGACGTCGATGATGTCGATCTCCGGATCGTCGATCAGCGCACGCCAATCAGTCGCCGCCGTCTCCCAGCCGAGGTCAACCGCCGCTTTGCGGACGGCTTCCGGGTTACGCCCGCAGATCGTCTTCAGCCGGATGTCAGCCGGAAGATCGAAGAAGCGCGGCGCCTGGCGCCAGGCGTTCGAGTGCGCCCGGCCCATGAAGCTGTAGCCGACCATCCCAACTGTAAGTGTGCGTCCCGTCGCCATGCCGCAGGTGCAAACCGCGAAGGGCGGCTTTATAGATCGGAATCCGGCGCCGGCTCAAGCTGAAAGCCGCCGCGCCCCCTGCGAAAATGAAGTGTCCATCCTGCGCCAGCACCCTGGCAGCGCCCGAGCCTCGCTGCCCAAATTGCAAGCTCACGCTGCAGGCGCTCGACGTAAAATTCGGCGCGCTACCCAGGCACGCCATGTACTTCACCGACCGCACGGATCGTGTGCCGATGCCCGAAATGGCGGCGATGCGCCGAATGCTCGAGCTGTTTCATCAGAGATTTCCGCAGTGCCTGTTCTCGGTTTTCGTGGCGGACCTTCCGCGCGGAACTCGTGTGGGTGAGTACGCCTTTTGGCTGGCGAACCGCGCGCGCTTCAGCTCCGTCGAGCAGGTGCATGGCCACAACTTCGACCTCCTGCTCGTCGCGGATATGAATGGTGACGCTGCGGCCCTGAACGCCGGCTACGGGCTGGAGGGTCACCTTGAGGAAGAAGATCTCGCAGCCGCGCTCGACGCCTTCATCCAGGCGATGCGTGGGAGCGATATGCCTGCCGGCGTGCAGGCGTGCCTCGGCGTCGTGGCTCAGCGTCTCGACGCCCGCTGGATGGCGCTGCAGGCGGAGCCGGGCCCCACGCCAATGACGGCCGCTGCGGCGGGGGGGACGTGGGCTTGATCGCAACATCGCGCAACGTGTCCAAGGCGCGGCGTTTGTACTATGCCGCTCTGCTCGGCTGCGCACTCATCCTTGCACCAGCGCTCGCGGCGTTGCCGCCACCGTCGCCGTCGCCGCCTGTTTTCCAGGATCGACCCTTCGGCCCCAAGCCCGCACCTACTCCGCCACGTCCGAGTGTGGTGCAATCCGACGCACCGCGGCCTATCCCTCGCAGCTGGATCGTGGCGGGCGCGGCGATTGGCGCGCTCGGCGGCGCCGCGCTGCTGTTTTTCGCATTCCGAGCCTGGAGAATGGCGCGCTTATTCGGGCGGCAATATCGCTTTCCGGTCAGTGGGAATGTTGCGCTGCGACTCGGCGGCGAGCGCTCTGGCGGATTGTCGGCAACCGCCTCGTTTGGCAAGAACGCACCGCCGAGCGGCGCCGCTTCAAAACCGAAAGATGCTTAGGAACGCGACTTCGACGGCGAGCGCTTCCTGGATGTTCCGCCCCAGCTGATCGCGCAGCTCTTCTACGCGACGCAGCCGGGCGAGGATCTGCGGCATGCGGAGCGTCGCCGCCATGGCGCGCGTCTCTGCCGCAGCGGCGGGAAGCTCGTGCCGGTCGATGCCGGTGCTGGCGCGGAGCACATCGGACCACCAGCAAAACACCACCTCCACAAGCTGCGCGCGCCGTTGCAGGTACATGCTTTCGGTGAGCGCCTTGAAGTGATCCTCACGGTCGTCCAGCCAGGCGCCATCTGTGGTGTTCTTGTAGCGGACTTCCTCGCGCTTCAGTGCCGCCGCATTCTCCGTCTGGATCGACTCGCGAACTCCGGCGAGGAGCCGCTGGAACGCCTGCGCGAGGCGATAGGCGGATTGGACACCGCCGGCCTCCGCAGGCTTGATCGCGCGCAGCAGCTCCACGAGTTCCTCTTCCTGCGCCGAGGGCACGGTGAACTCCGGCGCGGCCAGCGGGATCGGGATGCAACGCGAAAGGATGGTGTCCGGCAGAGCTTCCGGGAGGGTGCTCAACAACAGCAGCAGGGAATCGTTAGGCGGTTCCTCCAGCGTTTTCAGAAACGCGTTCGCCGCCTGTGTTTGCAGACGATCGGCATCGGAGACGATCGCCACCTTCCGCCGCCCATCCGAGGCGCGCATCTGCAGCGAGTGCTCCAGACCGCGGATCTGATCAACCACGATGCGGCGCGATTTTGACTCCGGCTGCGCGACGTAAACATCCGCTGTGCCCGCGACAAAGATGTCCTGGTCTTCGGTGCGGTTAACGAGATTAGCCAGGCGCGAAGCGAGCCGCCGCTTGCCGGTACCCGGCGCTCCCGAAATCAGATAGGCGTGCGCCAGCCGTTGCTGATCATGCGCCCGGCGGAGGTAGGAAAATGCTGCGTCGGGCGAGAAGGCCATGTTTAGATGTTCGACTGGCGCTGAGCCGTCGGCGATTGCAGCTGATCGGGAAACGCCGACTGGAGGCGTTGCCAGATCTCGGCTTCGACCCCTTCAACCGAACGCGAGGCGTCGATCAGCTGCACTCGGTCCGGCTCGCGCCTGGCGAGATCACGGTAGGCCGAGCAGACGCGCTCGTAGAATTCGACCGGTTCCTGCTCCATCCGATCGGGCGCGCCTACGGGCCGGACGCGACGCATCATGCGGCTGCGCGCCGTCGCCACATCGACATCGAGGATGAATGTGATGTCCGGCCGGCAACTTCCGACGGCGAAATGATTGAGCTGCTCCACCAGCCTGGCATCGAGCTTCCGTGCCGCTCCTTGATACACAGTGGTCGAGTCGAAGAAGCGATCTGCAATGACGACCCGACCTGCCTCCAGCGCCGGCTCGATCACCTCGCGCACGAGCTGACTGCGACTCGCCTCGAACAACAGCACCTCGGTTTCCGGCCGCATCGCCGTGCTCTCAGGCGCGAATTGGAGGAGGTGGCGGATTTTCTCGCCGATCGGCGTGCCGCCTGGCTCGCGCGTGAGCAATACGCCCACCCCATCCGCTTCGAGCCGGGCCGCGAGCCGCTTCACCTGCGTCGACTTGCCGCAGCCTTCGGAGCCCTCAAATGTGATGAACAAGCCGCGCGACATCAGCGCACTTTGTAATGCAGAGGCGCTTGTGCCAAGCGCCGGCCTGACCGATCAGGCGTTTGACCCAAACGCCTCTACATTCCGAAGCATGAAGCAATACTGGCTGGTGAAGAGCGAACCGTCCGCCTACTCGTGGGATGATCTCGTCCGCGATGGACGCACCAGCTGGACCGGCGTGCGGAATTTTACCGCGCGGAACAATCTCCGCGCGATGCAGGAAGGCGACGAGGTCCTGTTCTATCATAGCGTCGTCGGAAAGACGGTGGTCGGCGTCGCGAAGGTGGTGCGCACCGCGTATCGGGATGCGACGGCGAAGGAAGGCGACTGGAGCGCGGTGGACATCGCACCCATTAAGCCCCTGAAGCAGCCAGTCACGCTGGAGCAGATCAAAACCGTGCCGCAACTAACGGAGATCGCGCTTCTGCGACTCTCGCGGTTGTCCGTGCAGCCGCTGGGCGAGCCGGAATTTCGGCAGATCGTGCGGCTGGGTGGCGGGTAACGCGCAGGCGTTTCCGCTTGTGTGTCTGCACGGGCGAGCCGAAAACCTTGGCGTGACAGGCGCGGCCGCTACTTCGTTCCCGATCTACGCCGGCGCCGCCATCGCTGCGAAGGAGCCGCTCATTGTCTCGGTGCACGACGTGGCGCCGGCGACGCGTGACACCTGCGAGCAGATCATCCGCGAACTGACGCAGCTCGGCGCGGCTGCCTGCTCACTGCTCGTCGTGCCAAACTATCACGGCTCAGGCGAGTCCTGCGCCGACCGCCAGTTTGTCCGCTGGTTACGCGAGCTGGAGGCGGAGGGCCACGAAATTGTCATCCACGGCTATTTTCACCAGCGACCTCCGAGCGGGCGCGAGACGATCGCCGGGAGCCTGCTGACGCGCTACTACACGCGGGGGGAAGGCGAATTCTACGACTTGGGCTACGAGGAGGCGTTCCGCCGGATCACAGAGGCGCGGGAACGCTTCACCGCCGCGGGATTGCGGCCGCGGGGGTTCATCGCGCCGGCCTGGCTGCTCGGTGCTGAAGCCGAACGGGCCGCGGCCGATGCCGAGATGGAATACACGACGCGGCTCACCGAAGTGCGCGATCTGCGGACGCGCGAAAGCTTCCACTCGCGCTCACTGGTCTACAGTGTGCGGAGCGGGTGGCGGCGGGGAGCCAGTCTGGCCTGGAACCGCACTTTGTCGGTTGCTCTCGCTGGATCGCCGCTGATGAGGCTCGGGATTCACCCTCCGGATTTCCTGCACCGGCCGGTCTGGAATCAGATCAGGCGCATTGTTGAGCACCTGACGGATATGCGATCCACCACAACATATTGTGAGTGGATCGCCGAAACTCGTCAGCGCCGTGGCGGCATCTAGCCGCTCTTCTGGATGAGCCGCTGCGACCTTCATGTCCATTCGCGCTACAGCGCGCGCTCGGAGGAATGGCTGTTCCGCCGGTTCGATTTGCCGGACAGTTACTCAGATCCGGTCGAGATCTACCGCCGCCAACGCGAAGCCGGCATGGACTTCGTGACGATCACTGATCACGACACAATCGAGGGCTGCCTAAAAATTGCCGATCTCGCACAAACATTTATCAGCGAACAGCTAACGTGCTATTTCCCGCACGATCCGTGCAAGATTCATTTGCTGGTTTGGGGCATTTCCGAGGCGCAGCACGGCGATCTTTTGATGCTCCGGGGCAATATCCTCGAGCTGGCGGCGCACCTTCAGCGGGAGGAAATCGCCCACGCGGTCGCGCACCCGCTCTACAGCATCAATGGCAAGCTGGAGACCACCCATCTCGAACGGCTGATCCTGCTGTTCAAACATTTCGAAGGCATCAATGGTCTCCGGGATGCCCTGCTGAGCACGCTGCTCGACGAGATTCTGGGCGGTTTGACCCCGGAGAAGGTGGAGCAGTTCGCCGACCGGCATAACCTCGACCCGACCCACGCTGAGCCGTGGAAGAAGATCCTGACCGGCGGCTCCGACGATCACGGTGGGAAGTTCCTGGCCACGGCTTACACGGAAACTCCGCAGGCGAACTCCCCTGCACAATTCCTTGCGCACGTACGCAACGGCTTGTGCTCGGCGCGTGGCCACGGCGGCACGCCTCTGGCGCTTTCCCACGGCTTCTACAACACGGTTTCCTGCTTCATCCAGGATCGTTTTCAGGAGCGGCTCGGGCCGACGGCACCTTTGCTCGAGCGGATGTTCTCGCGCTTCATGGAGGGTCGCGACCCGACTGAGTTCACGCTGCGGGAGAAGGCGAACTTTGTGGCGCAGGGCGTTCTCTCCGGGAAGATTTTCGATCTGGCGAAGAGCGGGAACGTCTCGCTGTGGAAAGATCTGTCCGCCTATTTCGCGCAACCGGAGGTGAAGGCGCTCCTTGCGCACGAGGTGGATGCCGTCAGCGCGCCGGAGCGGCGCACCTTCCTGATGGCCAACCTGGTCTCCGAGCAGCTGGCGTTTCGGTTCTTCGACAAGTTCGTGAAGCAGATCAGCGCCGGCAATGTCATCGAGAGCATCCAGGCGCTCAGCGGTATCGTGCCGATCCTGGTGGCACTGGCGCCTTACATCTACGGGTTCCATAGCCAGGCACCGTCGCGTCCCTGGCTCCGGCGTATTTGCCGGGATCTTACGGGGTCAATCCCCCTGCCCCTGCAGAATCGCAAGCGTGCCTGGTTCACCGACACTCTGGAAGATGTAAACGGCGTCTCGACAACGATCCGGAAGATGGTCGCGGCGGCGCAGGCAGCGGGCGAAGAGCTGGTGGTGGTGACATCGCTCGGCGAACTGAAGGCGAACGGCCTGGCGGTGAAGAACTTCCGACCGATCGGCGTGTTTGAGCTGCCGGAATATGAGCTGCAGAAGGTGAGCTTCCCACCGGTGCTGCAGATCCTCGATTACGTGCAGCGCGAGCAGTTCACGGAGATCATCATCAGCACGCCGGGCCCGATGGGGCTGACCGGCCTCCTCGCGGCGAAGATGCTCAACCTCCAGACGAGCGGGATCTATCACACGGACTTCCCGGAGTACATCCGCATCCTGACTGAGGACAGCTTCCTCGAGAGCCTGGCCTGGACCTACATGCAGTGGTTCTACGGGCGGCAGGATACCGTGTTTGTGAACTCGGAGCAGTATCGGCGTAGCTGGGCCGCTCGCGGGATTGACGCTGAGAAGCTGAAGATTCTGCCGCGTGGCTTGGATACGGCGTTGTTTGATCCGGCGCGACGGGATGAGCGGTTCTGGGAGCGTTTCGAGGCAGCAGAAAACGTCGAACGTCGAACGTCGAACGTCGAATTTCGAGCGACAGAGGACGGCCAGGGAGCCAGTTCGACATTCGACGTTCAGCGTTCGACGTTCGGCGTTTCTGGAGCGGCCAGCGCCGAGAAGCCACTTCGCGTGCTGTACGTCGGCCGCATCTCCAAGGAGAAAGACCTCGACATCCTGGCTGCCGCACATACCGACCTGCGTGGCGCACTTGCGGTGCAGCTGATCATCGTAGGAAACGGCCCCTACACTG
Organism: uncultured Chthoniobacterales bacterium; assembly: GCA_902805675.1. Taxonomy (GTDB): domain Bacteria; phylum Verrucomicrobiota; class Verrucomicrobiia; order Chthoniobacterales; family UBA10450; genus JACCTI01. The sequence continues at coordinate 34,775 of CADCTA010000053.1, forward strand.
ACACGCTCGCCGAGCTTGTCCCCGACGCGATCTTCACCGGCTACCTCGCTGGCGAGGATCTCGCCGCAGCCTACGCGTCGGCCGACATCTTCGCTTTTCCGAGCACGACCGACACCTTCGGCAACGTCATCATCGAAGCGCAGGCGTCCGGCTTGCCGGTCATCGTTTCGGATGTCGGCGGTCCGCAAGAGCTTGTGGACCATGGAGTTACCGGCCTGGTGACAAAGGCGCGGAATGTCGCCGAGTTCGCCAATGCCATCCGCACGCTCGCCGCTGACGAAGCAAAGCGCCGCGAAATGGGACGCAAAGCGCGGGAAAGCGTGCTCAACCGCAGCTGGCCAAATGCGTTCCGCAGCTTCTGGGCGGCGACCGCGGGGTAGGGCTCACGCGAAGTTACAAGTGCCGTTCGGACATGTGGTATGCGGCAGGGCTTCACGATGATCATGGTAATTCGAATTCTTTGCGTTCTCCTTTGTTTAGGCACGACCCTGGTCGCTGACACGGAGTTCGTCCGTGAAGCGCAGGAGGAACTGCGGAAGCGGAACCTTTTCTTCGGCGATATCGACGGGCAGATCACTCCGCAGCTAACGAATGCGTTGAAGCGCTACCAGACCCGCAAAGGCTTCGAGGTGACCGGCGCGATCGATAGTCCCACCGCGGCCTCCTTGCAGATCCAATCGCTGGCAGGCTCTCCAAGTGCCGGCTCTGAGATGGCCCGGGCGCCGAAACCCTCCAATATCCCCGCCAACCCTGCAGCTGCGACCGCACAAGTCGCGACCGTAAGCTCGACGACGGCGGTATACGCGGCCGAAGGCGCGAATGCGACGCAAGCGGCGAGCACGACGGAGGCCGCAGCCGAACTCGTCGCCCGCGCTCAGGGCGAGGCCGCATGGGCTGATCTTCCGGTCGTGCCGGAGCCACCCGCTGAGGCCCCTACTCCGGACCTCATCACAGCGGACCGGGTGAATCGCTTCGTTGAAACCTATCTCGCCGACGGTGAAACCGACGACATCGGCCTGCAGGTCTGGTTCTACCGATTCCCGGTGAAATACTTCAGCCATGGCCTCGTAAACCAGGACTTCGTGGTGAAGGACACCCAGGCCTACGTGAAACGCTGGCCAGAGCGGAATTACCGGATAGTCGCGCCAATCACGTTCAACACCTCCGGCCCCGAGGGGGAAACGCAGATCGAGTTCACCATCGATTACACCGTTCGCAACAAAGGCCGCACGAAATCCGGCCGCACCAAGAACTTCTGGACCGTGCGGGCAAGTGGCGACGACATGAAAATTATCGCCATCCGTGAAGAGCACATACGCGGATAGTAGACACAGCGGCGGTTGCGGCGCGTTGCGCGCACGCGATCATGTCGCCGCGACCGCAGCATGAAAGTCCAGACCAAGATCACCCTCCTGCTCGCCGCGGTCATCGCGACGTTCCTGGTGGGGCTCTGGGCCTTCAACGCCTACGACCAGCTGCAGTTCCGCAGGATCGCGGACGAGCGCTGGCGCGAGCGCAACGAATCGCTCGACACGTTCCTCGCCCAATGGGGAGATCCGCTCAGGATCTTCGCCCTCGATTACTCAAACCTCGATGACATGGTCGGCGCGATCCGCGCGAACGATCAGACATGGCTGGACGAGAACCTGAGCGAACCGACGCTCGACAGCTTTCACGCTAACGCGGTCTGGATCTTCGGCCTGGATGGCGCACCGGTCTGGCAGAAGAACAATCTCTCGGCCCCAGAACTCCAGTTCCCCGTCCCGCGCGAGCAGTTTCCGCAACTCTTCGCCAAGGAGTCGTTCTGCCATTTCTTCATCAAAGTCGGCGGCGATATCATCGAGATCCGCGGCGGCACGGTGCACGCGTCGCGCGACTTCGCCCGGCAGACGCGGAGCGGTTACCTTTTCGTCGGCCGGCTCTGGAGCAAGCCGATGCTCCGCGAAATGTCGATGTTCACCGGCAACGAGGTCACGCTCCTCTCTCCGCCCACCCGTTCCGGCGAGAACATCAATGACGAGGAGAACGGCCTCGTCGCCTTCTCGCGACCACTGCCGAGCTGGGATGGGAAGCCGCTCGCGCAACTGGTCGTGCGCAATGAATCGCCCGTCGTTCGCGAGTTGAAACGCTCCAGCCGCTGGCTGCTTTACTCGCTTTTCCTCTTCGCCTTCGTGCTGCTGATCCTGCTCACGAGCTCGCTCGTGCGCTGGGTCAGCCGGCCGCTCCGCCACATCATGCAGAGCCTGAAGCAGAACGATCCGCGACCCGTCGAGCAATTATCGCGCGATAGCTCCGAATTCGGCGAACTGGCTCGCACGGTCCACAAGTTCTTCGAGCAGCGCGACAACCTCATGCGCGAAATGGAGGAACGCCGCGCAACCGAGGAGGCGCTCCGCAAGAGCGAGGAAGAGCTGCGTCACTCGCAGAAAATGGAAGCGGTCGGGCGGCTGGCTGGTGGCGTCGCGCATGACTTCAACAACCTGCTCACCGCGATCATTGGCTACGCCGAATTGATCAGCGCCCGCGAAGCGGGGGAATCGACCACCAGGCAGCACGCCGACCTGATCCGCAAAGCCGGCGAGCAGGCCGCCACTCTTACCCGCCAGCTCCTGGCCTTCAGCCGCAAGCAGATGCTCCAGCCGAAGGTGATCGACCTCAATCAGCTCGTCGTCGACATGGAGCGGCTGCTGCGCCGCGTGATCGGCGAGCGCTTTGATCTGCAGACCCTGCCCGACGCCGAGGTCGGCACGGTGCTCGCCGATCCGACCCAGGTCGAACAGGTGATCCTCAACCTCGGCGTCAACGCACGCGACGCCATGCCGCGTGGCGGCAAGCTGATCATCCGCACCGCAAACGTCCACCTCGACAAATGGAGAGCGCCGCAGATCTCCGTGTCTCTCGCCGAAGGCGACTACGTGGAGCTATCCGTCACCGACACCGGCGAAGGCATGGACGAGGAGACCAAGTCGCGCATCTTCGAGCCATTCTTCACCACCAAGGGGCCGGGCAAAGGAACCGGCCTCGGCCTTGCCACCGTCTACGGCATCGTGCGTCAGACTGGCGGCGGCATCTCGGTGGAGAGCGAGCTCAGCAAAGGCAGCACGTTCCGGATTTATCTCCCGCTCGAACGCGCCCCCGTCGACCACGTCGCCCCGGTCCAGGCGCCGCTCGAGAAATCGAGCAACTTCGAGACAGTCCTCGTGGCCGAGGACGAGGAGATCGTGCGCGAGCTCGTGTGCGATGTCCTCTCCGAGCAAGGCTACAATGTCATGTGCGCCGTCGACGGAATCGAGGCGATGCAGAAGGCGAAGGAGTACGACGGCCACATCCATCTCCTGATTACCGACGTAATCATGCCGCACATGAACGGGCAGGAGCTGGCCGAGCAGCTTAGTGCCGCGCGGCCGGACATGAAGGTGCTCTTCGTCTCGGGCTACTCGGACAATGACATCGGCGACCACGGCGTGATCGATGCCCGCATCGACCTGCTGCAGAAACCGTTCACGCCGCAGACACTCGCACGCAAGATCAGGGACGTAATTCAGGAGGGGAAGTATGCAGACGTCGCAGGTAGTTAGCCAGCTGCGCAGAGCGGCGCAGCGGACCTGGCAGTCACGAAACCGCCGAGCCGCGGTATGCGGCGGCATTTTGCTGCTGTTGTGTTCGCTCGGGTTGGGCGCCGCTCTCCTGCATAATCAGCAGCGCCAGCAAAGCGAGTTGGCCGAGCTCCACAGCCAGGAAAGTGGTGAGATCGAGATGGAAGTGGACGCCCGCGGTGGATGGCAGCGGCCCCCGCCGCCGGTGCCCGCACCGCCGATCAGGGCCGTGCAGGAGGATACCGCTCGAGCCGAGGCAATTCGTCCGCCTCAGGAAGTGAACGCCGCCTGGTACGATGTGCCGGACGATTCACTCGCCAAGCGTCGCGCTGGTCAGGAGGAACTAACCGCCGCGCACAACAGATTGCCGATCGGCACGGTTGTCCGTGTCACTCACCTATCTAACGGTAAATCCACGCTCGTCCGCATCACCGACCGCGGTATCCGCGACAAGAAGGTGAAGCTCGACATCTGCCGCGAGGCCGCGGAAGAGCTCGGCATGGTGAGCAAAGGAATCGGGCGCGTGAAGATGGAGATCGTGCGCGAAGAGGGCGGCTCCTCGGCGCCCGAATCTCACCAGGCCGCCGCGCAGCACTAGCTGCGGACTAAACCGCTGCGGCTCATGCCGGCAGCGGCGGCGGCTCACTCGGAGGAGCACCCGCAGCCGGGGGACTGGCAGGCGGCGGCTCGGATGGCGGTTCACTCGCCGTGCTTCCCTGCGAGAGCGCGGCGACGTTCGCCCACACGTCGTACTCGGGTCCAAACTGCCGCAGGAACAGCAGCACATAAGCGTAGTAGAAAACATACAGCGGCAGCAGGATCACCGTGCCGAGGTACGGGACCGCGGCGAGACAGCATGTGAGGCAAGTGACGACACAGCTGAGCAACCCACCCGCGACCAACACCACCACACCGAGCAACGCGTAAAAGATGAACGGCGCCGGTTCGCGCAGGATGAGCCGTCCAACCAACATGAACGCCGCCCATGCACTGCAGCGCTGCCGGTACATCACCGGCACCATAAACCACGTCACGAACGCGATGCCGCAGCCGGCCACGACGAACAGCACCACCATTGATATCACGTAGATCAGCATGCCAGGCCCGAAGTCGCCGAACTCCCCGCGCGTAAAATACGGCACCAGCAACGGCAACGCGCAGACCGCCGCCACCGCGACGGATATTGCGGTGATCAGGAGAGACCACAGAAAGAGGCTATTCCCTTCCCGCCGGTACTCGCGCCACGGCTCCGCAATCGCGCCGCGGTTCCGCACCATGCAATCGACGAACATGAAACGGCCGCGCGACCCCAGCCACATTAGCAGCACGATGGCCGCGATCGCGATCAAGACCAGCAGTGCGATAAGTCCACCCACAAGCCATGCTTCGAGGTGGCTGCGCACCGCCTCTTGGAGCTCGAGGTTATGCGTCCGCGACCGCCCGCTTACATCCGGAACGTTGAACCCCAGGTTGAATCGCGTCCAATCAGCGAGTCCCGCGAGAAAAGCGGCGAAACCAATTGTCAGCCACTTCGCGAGGTCAAAAGGCTGAAACAAGATCCGCTTCGTCAGGTCGACCGCTGCGCTAAACGGAGCAAAAACCTCCACCTTCGGCAGCACGGGATCCATGCGCTCATTTCACCCGCGCGATCCGTCGCGAGCAAGCTTTCCCTGCGCGACAACGTATGCGGCAAGATCGGAAGCCGCGCGATCTGCGTCAAAATACCGCGCCTGCTCAGCCATTGTCGCTCAGCAGAATCTGAAGCTCTACATAGCGCCGGTAACGGACGGCGCTGTCATCGGGCTGCGCTTACCGGAGCTGGCTTCGCTTAGGCCGCCGCCTTCTGCCTGCTCGTTAGGCGCTTCGCTAGCCGGTCCCGAAGTAGCGATCACCGGCGTCGCCTAAGCCAGGCACGATGTAGCCGACGTTGTTCAGCTCTGGGTCGATCGCCGCCGTCACGATCGGCACGTCAGGATGCGCTCGCTGGAGATGCGCGATCCCCGCCGGGCACGCGACGACGCATACGAAAGTGATGGAATGCGCACCTTGCGACTTGAGGATCGACGCTGCGGCGGCGGCGCTCTGGCCGGTGGCGAGCATCGGGTCGAGCAGGAGCACGGTCGCTTCGTCCACATTTTTCGGTAGACGGGAGTAATAGGTGACCGGCCGCAGGGTTGCCTCATCTCGGTAGAGCCCAAGGTGGCCAACCGTCGCATCCGGAAGCACGCGCAGGATTCCATCCACCATTCCGAGCCCCGCGCGGAGAATAGGAACTAGCGTCACAGGACGCGCCAACGCGGCGCCTGCGCACGAGCGCAACGGGGTCTCGACATCGATCGGAAACGTGGCCCAGCCCCGCGATGCCTCGGCCAAGAGGATGACGGCGAGGTTCTGCAGGTTACGCCGGAATTCATCTGTCGGCGTGCGCTCCGCCCGAAGTGCTGATAACGCGAGCGCGGCGAGTGGATGGTCCACCACCGTCACACCGTTGTGTTCAGTTCTTTGCTGTGACTCCATTCAGTCGCATTTAACCGCACAGCCCGCACCGACCACAGCCAAAAAGATGCAGCGCTAGCGATCCGCCTCTTCACGCATGCGAACTGGGGATGCCGGAATCTTGTCGAGCACGATGGCGTTCGCGCGGTCGTAGCGGCCAAAAGCCAGCACGCCGGTCGGGCACTCTGTGACACACGCCGAGCAACGCACGCACTGCGGGTCGGCCATCGGCACGCCTTTGTTGGCGAAGTTCATCACGTCGATGCCCTGATGGCAGACGGAGGTGCAGACGTTGCACGAGATGCATTTCTCCTTCTCGGGGAAAATTCGGTAGCGCGAAAACTGCGTGTAGATGTGCATCAGCGCGGCCAGCGGACACGCGAAACGGCACCACACCCGGCCGCTGAAATGCCAGTAGAAGCCGACGCCGATGATGCCAGCCCAGAGCAGATCGACGAACCACACGTAGTTGAAGACCGGCATCTGGCGGAACACGAACTCGAACGCGCCGGCGAAGATAGACCCAGGGAACGCCCAGGCGAGACTCCGCGTGATGAGAAGGAAGAACGCCATCCCGAGAAACACCTGGCCGAGCATGTTGAAGCGGTTCCACCCAGGGCCGTGCGGCATCTTCGTGCGATGGGCATCGCCCAGCGTCTCCGCGAGCGCGCCGCAGGAGCAGATGAAACCGCAATACGCGCCCTTGCCCCACCGGCGGATGATCAGTGGAATCAGCACGAACGTCTGCACGAACGAGATGGCCAGCCAGGTCCACATCGGCTGGTCGGTGAAGACGTTCCAGAAGAAGAGCGGCCATGCCAGAATCAGGCCGAAGGCGCGCCAGTATTCGCGGCCGTGTCCGTAGTCCGCGGTCGGGAAAAGAGCGTCGGCAATCGCCTTGCCCACACCCGCTTCGAACCAGCCGTTGTTCCCCATCCACGGCAGCACGACGTATGGCAGCAGGAACAACGGGATAACCTGGAACGCCATCAACGTGAGCGTTTGCACTTTGATGTACGGCGTCCGGCGACGGCGCATCCGCCGCGCGCCGAAGAGGACCACGCAAAGCGTGTAGGCTAACGAGTAGTAGAATCCCGGCTCGCCCAGCGTGACACGCAAGGTGCCGAGCAAATTCGCACGGTTGCCAAACGCCGGGCCTAACGACGCCCACCAGTCCGGGATGCCAAAAGGGAACCAGCGGTTCCGCTCAAATAGCTCGGAGACGCCTAAGTAAACGCCGCTCTTCTTCCAGTGATAGACGGCGATGCAGACGAGAATGATCGCCGCCAGAGTCAGCGCGCGCGGCAACCGCCAGTCGCCTGCCACGGCGATCCCGCTGCGGCGGAAGAAATCGAGCGGCGCCTCCCGCCCGAGCATCGTAAACACGACGTCATTAGGCACTGCCGCTTCGCTCCCGTTATTCAGGAACGCCTGCTCGCCTTCGATTCGCGTGACCTCCGTCCCGAGCGCCAGCTTCAGGCGTCCGCCGCTCTTCGCTCCGAGTCCCTCCGTCATCGCCGGATTCGCGCGGTCTGAAGTCGGCCGCTCGAGCTGCACATCAGCGGTGGCATCAGCGACGAGCGCTTCGACCTTGGAGACATTCTCCGGCTTCGCGCGCGAGAACTCCTTGCGCCGGTAACTCAGCGTCACATCAGCGCCGGCAGTCGTTAGGGCAACCGCCGTCTCGAGCGCCGAGTCACCTCCACCGACGACGAGGGCATTCTTCCCGGCAAACTCCTTTGGATCGAAAAGCCGGTTGTAGACCTTGTCCAGCTCCTCGCCCGGGACGCCGAGCTTGCGAAATTTTCCGCTGCGGCCAATTGCCACGATCACACGTCGCGCGCGCACGGCTGGCGCATCCTCCATGTGCACCACCAACTCCCCTGCCCTGCGCTCGATCCGCTCCGCGCGACCAGGCGTCACCTCGATGCCGGCCTGCTGCCGTTGCGCTTCTACCTCCGCGACGAGTTTCTCTTTTACGGCCGCTGAAAACTGGAGACCGCCGTCGAGTTTCAACTCCGTCGGGTAGGTGTAGATCGGCTTCCCTTTCGGAAAGTTAATCAGCGTCGAGAACGTCTCCGTCGCCTCGAGCACGACAAAGCGCAGACCGGCCTTCTTCGCTTCGATCGCTGCCGAGATTCCCGCTACACCGCCGCCGAGGATCGCCAGATCCAAACAGTCCGCGCCGCGCGTTCCGCCTGCCGCATTCTGAAACTCCGGCTCGCGCATGATCGCGCGGACTGCGCCGGCGCCCGTCTTCGACGAAAACTTGAGCAGCGGAATACCGGTGAGATCGCCGACGATCCGCACGCCCGGCACACTCGTCGCTCCATCTTGCCCGGAAACTGGCAGCGTCTCCACCGTGCCGGCAGGCCACTGCGTATGCAGCCAATGCGTATAGCGCGCGAGCAATCCCATAGCGAACGCGTCACCTGTACGCCGCGCGTGTCAGAGTCGAAAGGCAAATCACCACCAACACTACGCGCCAAAGTGCGTGAGATATTCACGATCCGCTGAACAGTAGCGCGCCGATGAACCCAACGCCCATAACGGACGCACAACGCCGCTCGTCAATCTCCCGCGAATGGCTCGTGACGAACGGCATCGGCGGCTACGCCTCCGGCCTCCTCGACGGACCAAACACCCGCAGCTATCACGGCCTGCTCATCGCGGCGCTGCACGCGCCGATCGGCCGGATGGTGATGTGGAGCCACTTGTCCGAGCGCGTCGACGCGCACGAGTCACAACTGGTCGGCTTCCGTCTGGAACTCGGGCTGCCGGTCTGGCGCTTCCGGTGTGGCGCGGCGGAGATCGAGCGGCGCATTTTCCTCCCCTACCTGCAGAACACGGTCGTCATCACGTACCAGCTAGTCGCAGGTGATCGGGCCACGCTGGAGCTAGAGCCGGCGCTCGACTTCCGGAAGCACGGCCACGCCGTCAGCCGGACGCTCGCGCACACCTACACGTGTCGCGCTGCAGGAGCGATCCACGAGATTGCAGCAGCGGAGAGCACCTTACCGGCTCTGCGTCTGCGAGTCTGCGCGCCGTCTTGTCAATTTGCAGACAAGCCGCGGCTCATCGATGCGGTTCGCTACCCTGAGGAGCGCGATCGCGGCTACCCGGATGCCAGTCAGCTCTGGAGTCCGGGCACGTTTCGACTTCTTCTTGCAGCCGGAGAAACGGTCGCGGTGATCGGCTCCACGGAACTCGTAGCGACGGTTCAGAGCGTCTCACCACCCGACGCTCTCCGGCTGGAGCAGGAACGTCGGCGAGCACTACTTGGGCAGGCCGGCGCCGCGGCGCGCGATGAGTTCGGAGCGCAGCTCGTGCTCGCCGCAGACCAGTTCCTCATCCGGCCCATCGGGCGCGCGGAACACGATCGGGCGCAGGCAGCGGAGGAGATTACAGCGCGCACGGTCATCGCGGGATATCATTGGTTCACCGACTGGGGCCGCGACACGATGATCAGCTTCGAAGGGCTGACGCTGACCACGGGGCGCTTCGCCGAGGCGCGGCAGATTCTGCTCACGTTCGCGAGCTACGTCCGCGACGGGCTAATCCCGAACCTGTTCCCCGATGGCGACACCGAAGGTCTCTATCACACCGCGGATGCGACGCTTTGGTTCTTCCATGCTGTGTCGCGGTATGTCGGCGCGTCAGGTGACACAGGCTTGGCGCGCGAGCTGTTGCCGACGTTATCCGAAATCGCGGATGCGCATCTTCGCGGCACCAAATTCAACATCCACGTCGATCCCGCCGACGGGCTGCTGGTGCAGGGAGAGGATGGATACCAGCTCACCTGGATGGATGCGAAAGTGGACAGCTGGGTCGTGACGCCGCGACGCGGAAAGGCGGTGGAGATCAATGCTCTCTGGTACAACGCGCTGCGGCTGCTCGCGGGCTGGATGCGCGACGCGAACAACCCTGAGGCCGCCGCGCGATACGAGGAGCATGCCGCACGCGCACGCCGATCATTCAACGAGCGCTTCTGGTCCGAGGAAGGCGGTTATCTGTACGACGTAGTCGACGGAGAGACGGGCGACGATCCAGCGTGCCGGCCTAACCAGGTCTTCGCCATCTCGCTTGATCATCCGGTGCTGGACGAGCACCGCTGGGCGTCCGTGTTGCACGTGGTGGAGCGCGAGTTACTCACGCCCGTCGGGCTGCGATCGTTATCGCCGCGCCACCCGGATTATAAAGCCAGTTACTTCGGCGATCTCCGCACGCGTGACGCGGCTTACCATCAAGGGACGGTGTGGGGCTGGCTGATCGGCCCCTTCGTCGATGCCTGGCTCAAAGTGCACCGCGGCCGCGTCGCCGAGTCGCGGCAGTTCCTCCGCGCCTTCGCACAGCATCTGAGCGAAGCCGGCGTCGGGAGCATCAGCGAAATTTTCGATGCCGACGAACCGCACGCGCCGCGCGGCTGTATCGCCCAGGCCTGGAGCGTAGCCGAAGTGCTCCGTTGCTGTTGCGCAGGCGGCGATGGCATCCGATAGCTTCGCGGATGAACCGCAGAGCCACCGTTCTCTTCGCAATATTACTGAGCTGCTTCAGCACTGTCGCTCAGGCGCAATGGCCGTGGTCGAAACCGCGTCCGAAGCCGACGCCGGTGCCGCAGCGTGTCCTCCCGCAGGCACCGCAGAAGAAGACGCTCCCCACCGCGCCCGCGACTCCTACACCGGTGCCGACGCCAATGGTCGCGCTGCCGAACTACGACATGGAGACGAGCACGCGCCTCCAGATTTTTCTCGATAACAACAACTTCGGGCCGGGGAAGATCGACGGCGAGATGGGTGAGTTTTTCCGCAAGGCGCTCCTCGCCTACAAAGCGGCCAACGGCCTGCCGATGACCGGCGCGGTCGATCCAGTGATGATCGCCGAGGTGCCGGAGGTCTTCACGACTTACGCGATCCGCCCAGAGGATGAAAAGCTGGTCGGCAACACGCCGTCCGCGCCCTCCCAGCAGGCGAAGCAAAAGTGGCTCCCCTACTCCTCGTATCTGGAATTCGTCGCGGAGCGCTTCCACGCCTCACAAGATTTTCTGCGCAAGCTGAACCCCGGGATGAACCTGGACACGCTCCAGATCGGCGACAGCATCAAGGTGCCGAACGTGCGCCCGTTCGAAATCGAGACGCTGAAGGAAGGCTTCCACGAGCCGCTGCCGGAGTTCGCCGCGCGCAAGGTATTCATCGATACGCGCGAGCGGTTCCTCATCGTGCGCGAAGGCGAGAAGATCATCTGCGAATTCCCGATCACACCCGGCTCGGGCCGGACGCCGGCACCGAAAGGCACCTGGAAGGTGCTCGGCGTGGCGACGATGCCGTGGTTCCGCCATGACGAAGGCGTGCTGAACTACGGCGTCCGCACGGAGAACTTCCACAACCTGCCGCCGGGTCCGAACAATCCGGTTGGTGTGCTCTGGATGGGCTTGAACAAGCCTGGCATCGGCATGCACGGCACGAACAACCCCGAGACCATCGGCCGCGCCGCAAGCCACGGCTGCATCCGCCTCGCGAACTGGGACGCCGCGCGCATCAAAAACTTCGTCGGCAAAAACAACGTCGTCGAAATTTTCTAAGCGAGCACGCTACCCCGCGCGTGGTCATCCTGAGCCGCGCAGACGGCGAAGGACCTCACGCCCTCGCTGCCCGTCGAGCACAGGGAAAGCAGAG
>CADCTA010000054.1 GCA_902805675.1 uncultured Chthoniobacterales bacterium
ACACCATCATCAGCGCAGTAACCCCGACGCCGACGCCTAGCCCAACTCCAACGGCAACTCCGAGCCCTACACCGGAGCCAACGGCAACTCCGAGCCCTACGCCCGAGCCAACAGCAACCCCAAGTCCTACCCCGGAACCAACAGCAACGCCGAGCCCTACCCCGAAACCAACAGCAAGCCCGAGTCCTACCCCGGAGCCGACAGCAAGCCCGAGTCCTACGCCCGAGCCAACAGTAAGTCCTAGTCCTACGCCTCAGCCGACAGCGAGCCCCACTGCGACGCCAACCCCATCGCCGAGCGCGACGCCCTCTCCGTCTCCGTCTCCGTCTCCGTCACCATCACCGAGCCCGAGCGCAAGCCCATCCCCGAGCGTTTCACCGACACCCACTCCTCGAGCCGTCCAGACGCTGAACCTCTCGACACGCGGCCACGTGCAGACCGGCGAGAACGTGCTGATCAGCGGCATCATCATCCAAGGTCCCGCCGCATCGACAAAGCGTGTCATCATGCGCGCACTCGGGCCGAGCCTCACGGTCTCGGCGGTTCCCACTGCATTGCGCGATCCGTTGCTCGAGCTTTACGACGACTCCGGGCTGCCGCCCTTCCAGAACGACAACTGGCGCCACACACAGCAGGCGGAGATTGAGGCGACGAAGCTGCAGCCATCGGACGAGCGCGAGTCCGCGATTGTCATGTCGTTGCCACCTGGCCAGTACACCGCTGTGATGAGCGGTGTCGATGGCGGCACAGGCGTCGGGTTGACCGAGATCTACGATCTCACCCGAGATTCCCAGGCGACAGTCGGCAACATCTCCACCCGCGGCTTCGTCGGCACGGATAACAACGTGATGATCGGTGGATTTATCCTCGACGGCAGCGGCACCACCGATGTGCTGATCCGCGCGATCGGTCCCTCAATGGCCGACGACGGCGTGCCAAACACGCTGGCCAACCCGACCCTGCGGCTGACCGACGGAAACGGCAACGTTACCTTCAACGACAACTGGCGCAGCAACCAGCAGGCGGAGATCAGCGCGACGACTATCCCGCCAGAGGACGATCGCGAGGCGGCGATTTTCGCCACCCTGCCAGCGGGCACCTATACGGCCATCGTCGCTGGTGCAGAGGGCACAAGCGGAGTCGCGCTGGTCGAGATCTACAGTCTCGGCGCCGGGAGCAGCGTGGCCCGCTAGCGGCGACTGCGTCGCAAGTTCGAGTTCATGTCGTGCTCGTGTGTTGGGCTGTCGCCCGCGTCGATCCAGTCACCGCCGATCCTATGAAAAGCCAGGACGACGAAACAATCGCGTGGCGTGACAGGGTTTCGCCCCGCTTCACGCGTCTCCGAATGGAGCAATCTCGCAGAAGCGAGAAGGCACCACTCACCGCCGTGTTATGAAAACCCACCTCTTCGCCGCTCTCCTCCTTCTCGGGTTGTCATCTGCGCCGGCCTGGGCGGCGAACATCGTCGTCAACACGACGAACGACACCGCAGCGAACGACGGCGTGTGTGCACTGCGGGAAGCGATCACGGCGGCGAACACCAACGCGGTTTCGGGCGGGGCGGCAGGCGAGTGCGCGGCGGGCAGCGGCGACGACACGATCAGCTTCACGGTGACGGGCAGCATCAACCTGACGAGCGTGCTGCCTGCAATTACGCAGGGTCTGACCTTCAGCGGCCCCGGCGCGAACCTGCTGACGGTGCAGCGCAGCTCGGGTAGCAACTTCCGCATCTTCGACGTGAATGCGCCGGCGCCCAACGTCGTCACCTTCTCCGGCCTGACGGTTAGGAATGGCTTCGCTACCGACGGCGGCGGCATTCGCAACAACAGCACGGGGACGCTCAACGTCACGAGCAGCACGCTCAGCGGCAACATTGGCGTGCAGATCGGCGGCGGCATTGCCAGCAACGGCACGCTCACGGTGACGAACAGCCATGTCAGCGGCAACACTGCCGGCGACCGGGGCGGCGGCATCTACAAGAACGGCGGCACGCTGACCGTGACGAACTGCACCCTCAGCGGCAACGATGCGGCCGACGGCGGCGGTACCTACACAAACGGCGGCACCGCCGCCGTGACGAACACCACCCTCAGCGGCAACCCTGCCAGGGACGACGGCGGCGGCATCTACAACAACGGCACACTCAACGTGACGAGAAGCACCCTCAGCGGCAACTCGTCTAATCTCTCCGGCGCCGGCATCTTCAACAACGGCACGCTCACCGTGACGAGCAGCACCCTCAGCGGCAACACTGCCAACCTGGTCGGCGGCGGCATCTTCAACCAGGACACCGCGAGCGTCACGAGCAGCACCCTGACCGGCAACTCTGCTGATGAAGGCGGCGGCATTTTCAACCTCGGGCCGCTGTCGGTGACGCTCAGGAACTCGATCTTCGCGCTGAATACGGCATCCGTTTCCGGCCCGGACCTCCGAGGCCGCATGACCACGCAGGGTTACAACATCTTCGGCTCGATCGCCGGGGCGCTCACCCCGTCCGGCGGCGGCCCATTCGTTCCCGCGCCCACCGACCAGACCGGCATCTCGGCGGCGCAGTTGCAAATAGGCCCGCTCGCCGCGAACGGCGGCCCCACCCAGACCCACCGCCTGCGCGCGGGCAGCGTCGCAATCGACAAGGGCGACGACGGCTCGGCCTCGCCCACGACGGACCAGCGCGGCGTGCTGCGACCGTTCAACGACCCTTCCATCCCGCCCGCGACGGGCGGCGACGACTCCGACATTGGGGCCTACGAGTTGCAGGGCGCGGTGGCACAAACCGCGCCCTCGTTTGTCGTCAACACAGCGGACGACCACGACGACGGCGCGAACGGCTGCACGGTGGGCGACTGCACGCTGCGGGAGGCAATCAACGCGGCGAATGCCAACGCCGGCACTGACACCGTCACCTTCGACATTCCGGGCGCCGGGCCGCATACGATTCAACTGGGCGGCCCGCTGCCCACCCTCTCGGACAGCGTGGACATTCTGAACAGTTCGGGCGAGGCGGTCACGGTGCGGCGCAACACGGCCGGCAGCTACAGCGTCTTCCGCATCGACGCCGCGCAGACGGTCAACCTCTCCGGTCTGACCATTACCAACGGGAACGCCGGCGACGGCGGCGGCATCTTCAACGACGGCACCCTGACCGTGACCAACTGCACCATCAGCGGCAACTCTGCCAACAGCGGAGGTGGCGGCGGCATCGCAAATGACGGAAGGGGAACGCTGACCGTAGTTAACAGCACCATCAGCGGCAACTCTGCCGATAGGGGCGGCGGCATCCGCGACTTCGGCATGGTCACCGTAACCAACAGCACCATCAGCGGTAACTCTGCCATCACCGACGGCGGCGGCATCTACTACGGCAGATTCCCAGGGAGCTTGACTGGCGTGACCGTCACGGACAATCGCGCGGACTCCGACAACGACGGCTCGGGCGGAGGCGGCGGCATCCTGATCAACGCTCCCGCGCCGCTGCTGCGCTCCACCATTGTCGCCGGCAACTTCAACCAGAACTCCGCCGCCGACGACATCGACAACGTGAGCGGCTCGCGCGACGGGGGCAGTTCCTTCAACCTGATCGGCACGGGCGGCGCGGGCGGACTCACCAACGGCACGAACAACAACCAGGTAGGCGTCGCCAACCCCGGCCTCGCCCCGCTCGCCAATAACGGCGGCCTCACACAGACCCACGCTCTGCTCCCGTGTAGCCGGGCCATCGACCGCGGCGAGAACTTCGACAACACGACCGACCAACGCGGCTTCCCGCGCCCCTTCGACAACCCCAACATCCCGTCGAGCGGCGACAACACCGACGTCGGCGCTTTCGAGTCGCAGGACACCGCTCCCGCGCCCTGCAACACCGCCCCCACCGCATCGGCCTCGCCGAACCCGGCGACCACGAATGAGGACACGGCCATCCAGATCACTTTGAGTGGCAGCGACCCCGACGACAACGACCTGACTTTCTCGATCACCGCGCAGCCGACCAGTGGCACGCTCTCCGCCGTCTCCGCGTCGAACTGCTCTCCCGTTAATACCTGCACGGCGACCGTCACCTACACACCGAACGCGAACTACAGCGGCGCCGACTCCTTCAAGTTCACGGTCAACGACGGCGCAGTCGGTTCCAGCGAAGTGACGGTCGGCCTCACCGTCACGGCGGTGAACGACGCGCCCACGGCCTCGGCCACACCCAACCCGGCGACGACGAACGAAGACATCGCCGTCCAGATCACTTTGGCGGCCACCGACTCAGACGACAACAATCTCACCTTCGCCATCACCGCGCAGCCGACCGGCGGCACGCTCTCCGCGATCCAGGCGCTCGACTGCTCCGCCGTCAATAACTGCACGGCGGCCGTCACCTACACGCCGAACGCAAACTACAACGGTGCGGACACCTTCAAGTTCACCGCCAGCGATGGCACGGCCGATTCAAACGAAGTTACGGTCAGTATCACCGTCAGCTCGGTGAATGACACTCCTGCCGCCTCGGCTACACCGAACCCAGCAACGACGGGCGAGGACACCGCCATCCAGATCACGTTGAACGGCACGGACTCAGACGACAACGACCTCACCTTCGCCATCACCGCGCAGCCGACGAACGGTACCCTCGGCACGATCTCCGCGCGTGATTGCGCCGCCGTTAACACCTGCACCGCGACCGTCACCTACACGCCGAACGCCAACTACAACGGCGCAGACTCGTTCAAGATTACCGCCAACGACGGCACCGCTGATTCGAACGAAGTGACCGTCAGTATCACCGTCAGCTCCGTAAACGACAGTCCTGTCGCCTCAGCGACACCGAGCCCCGCCACGACCGACGAGGACACCGCGATCCAAATCACATTCAACGGCTCTGACGCGGAGGACAACGACCTCACCTTCGCCATCACCACGCAGCCGACCAACGGCACGCTCGGCGCGATTTCGACGCCCGATTGCGCCGGCGTTAACACCTGCACGGCGACCGTGACCTACACGCCCAACGCGAACTACAACGGCTCCGATAGTTTCACCTTCAAAGCGAACGACGGCCAGGCGGATTCCAACACCGCGACGGCCTCGGTCACGGTCACGGCCGTGAACGACCTACCGGTGGCTAACGCGCAGTCAGTCACGACCGACGAAGATACTGCCAAAGCGATCACACTGACCGGTTCCGACGCCGATGGTAACGCGCTGACCTACAGCGTCGTGTCGGGACCGACCAATGGCAGTTTGAGCGGCACGGCGCCGAGCATGACCTACACACCAAATCCGAATTACAGCGGGCCGGACAGCTTCACCTTCAAGGTCAACGACGGAACGGCGGATTCGAACCCTGCGACGGTCTCAATCACGGTCACCGCCGTGAACGACCCGCCGGTGGCGAACGCGCAGTCGGTCACGACCGACGAAGATAGTGCCAAAGCCATCACGCTGGCCGGCTCGGATGTCGAAGGCAATGCGTTGACCTTCAGCGTCGTGACGGCACCCACCAACGGCGCCTTGAGCGGGACGGCTCCGAATCTGACTTACACGCCCACTGCCAACTACAATGGCAGCGACAGCTTCACCTTTAAGGCAAACGACGGAACGGCGGATTCGAACCCTGCGACGGTCTCGATCACGGTCACCGCGGTAAACGACCCGCCGGTGGCGAACGCGCAGTCGGTCACGACCGACGAAGATACTGCCAAAGCCATCACGCTGACCGGCTCTGATGTCGAAGGCAATGCGCTGACCTACAGCGTCGTGACGGAACCCACCAACGGCGCGTTAAGCGGGACGGGTGCGAATCTGACCTACACGCCCAACGCGAACTACAACGGCTCCGATAGCTTCACCTTCAAGGTGAACGACGGCCAGGCGGATTCTAACACGGCCACCGTCTCGATCACCGTCAACGCAGTGAATGACCCGCCCGTGGCTAACGCGCAGTCGGTCACCCTCGATGAAGACACGACTAAAGCCATCACGCTGACCGGATCTGATGCCGAAGGTAACGCTTTGACCTTCAGCGTTGTGACGGGACCGACCAACGGCGCGTTGAGCGGCACGGCGCCGAATCTGACTTACACGCCCAATCCGAACTACAGCGGGCCAGACAGCTTCACCTTCAAAGCGAACGATGGAACGGCGGATTCAAATACCGCGACCGTCTCCATCACCGTCAACGATGTGCCGGAGCCGACGCCAACGCCGTCGCCAACCGCAAGTCCCACCCCGACGGCTTCGCCGAGCCCTACAGCCTCTCCTTCTCCAACACCCACCCCGACGCCATCAAGCACGTCAGCAAAAGCGCTCAACATCTCCGCGCGAGTTCGAGTGGAGACCGGTGAGAACGTGATGATCGGCGGCTTCATCATCAACGGGAATGCGCCGAAGAAAGTGATCCTCCGTGCGATCGGACCGTCGCTCGCGGCGCGCGGGGTTGCGGGTGTCCTCGCTGATCCAGTGCTCGCCCTTCACGGGCCGAACGGATCGCTCATCATTGAGAACGATAATTGGAAGGACACGCAACGGGCGCAGATCGAGGAAACCGGCATGGCGCCACAAAACGACCTGGAGTCCGCGATTGTCGCCACGCTGCAGCCGGGAAATTACACCGCCATCGTGCGCGGACAGGGCGACACAAGTGGTGTCGTGTGCGGCGAAATTTACGACCTCGATCCCAATGCGAATTCACAACTAGCGAACATCAGCACGCGAGCGCTGGTCCAGCAGAGCGAGAACGTCCTGATCGGAGGGTTTATCCTCGGTGGAAACGATGGCGCGACGAGGCTGATCCTGCGTGCAATTGGTCCGTCCCTCGCGTCCAGCAACGTCACCAACGCCCTGCCAGACCCAACGTTGGATCTCCGCAATCGCAATGGCGAGCGACTGGCGTTAAACGACGACTGGATGGACGATCCGACCCAGGCGGCGCAAATCACCGCTTCGGGCATTCCGCCATCGAACGACCGCGAATCGGCCATTGCCGCAACGCTCCCGCCGGGCGCCTACACGGTGATCGTGGTCGACAAGAACAGCGCCGCAGGCGTCGGTCTGGTTGAGGTTTATAACCTTCGCTAGCGTGCGCTGCAGAACAGTACGGCTGCGGAACAGCTACAAACGGCAACGCACAACCCAGCACGAATTAAATTAACGCCATCTTGAGGCGTTGGTTGTGGGTTCGAGTCCCACCCGAGCCATGCTTCTGTGCAGCGACGCGCATCGTGACTGGTAGGCGCGCTTTGCGCCGCACCTGCAGGCAGGGCGCTGGAACCCACAGGCGGCGCCGCTTCAGCAAAGCACGCCAATTCGCACGAGTGACAATCCGCCTGCGTGCGATGTTATCTGCACAGCGGGCGCGGTTCTGATTCAACCGGAACGCCGCACGTCAGTGTTAGCGTTATGGCCACCAGAGTCATCAATATTTCCAATCGCCTACCAGTCACCGTGGGCGAGAAAATCACCAAGTCGTCCGGCGGTCTCGTCGCCGCGCTCGAGGGTCTCTCCGCGGATGAATACGAGCTGACGTGGATCGGCTGGCCCGGCGCCGCGATCGAGGATCCGGCGCGGCAACAGGAAGTCGAGTGCGTGCTGAGCGAGGAGCATGGCTGCCTGCCCGTGTTCCTCAGCGAAGAGGAAGTCGCCGGGCATTACGAGGGCTTCTCGAATTCGAGCGTGTGGCCGCTGTTGCACTACATGCCGAATTTCATGCGCTACGATCCGGCGTGGTGGGATCACTACCACACCGCGAATCAGCGCTTCGCAGACAAGGTGCTCGAGATGGCGCAGCCGGGAGACCTTGTCTGGGTGCACGATTACCAGCTCATGCTCATGCCGCAGATGCTGCACGAACGCATGCCGGAGCTAAAGATCGGCTTCTTCCTCCACACGCCGTTTCCGTCGTTCGAGACGTTCCGCTGTCATCCGAAACGCCGCGAGCTCGTCACCGGACTCCTCGGCGCGAACCTGATCGGCTTTCACACTTTCGGTTACATGCGCCACTTCCGCAGTACGGTGCTGCGCCTGCTCGGGCTCGAATCCGAGATCACGCGCATCCGCAGCGACGATGGACACGTGAGCGCGATGGGCGTGTTCCCGATCGGCATTAACTCACGCAAGTTCGACGAGACACTCGACACGCCGGAGTTCGCGCAGCGCCGCGATGAATTCGTGCAGGCGAATGCCGGCAAGCGCGTCGTGTTATCGGTCGAGCGGATGGATTACACGAAAGGCATCCTGCATCGGCTCGATGCGATCGAGCAGTTTCTTGCGCCGCTCACACCAGACGAGCGCGATGCGATCAAGTTCATCTTCGTGAGCGTGCCGTCGCGCGAAGAGGTGGAGGAATACAAGGATCTCCGCGAAGAGACCGAGTCGCGCATCGGCCGCATCAACGGCACCTATGCGACACTGAACAGCAGCCCGATCCGCTTCATCCATGGCTCGGTCGAGTTCACCGATCTTTGTGCCCTCTACGCCACGGCCGACGTCGGCATGGTCACACCATTGATCGACGGCATGAACCTCGTCGCGAAGGAATACATCGCCTGCCAGCGCGAGCACGATGGCGTGCTCATCCTGAGCGAGTTCGCCGGCGCAGCGGAGGAGCTTGCGAACGCGACGCTCGTTAATCCGTACGATGCGCGTGCCGTCGCTGAAACGCTGCGCGAAGCGCTGGCGATGCCTGCGGAAGAGAGACGCGCGTGCAACGAGCCGATGCGCGAGCGCGTGCTGAAGTTCGACGCGCAGCATTGGGCGCGCACGTTCATCCAGCAGCTCGCCACGGCCGAGTCACCGCTCGCGACGGTCGCCGAAGACATCAACATCGCCGCCGGACAGCTGCGGCAGGCGCTGGAGATCGGCGCGCCGATCGCGCTGTTCCTCGATTACGACGGCACGCTCCGTGAGATCGAGCGCGAACCGCGCGCCGCGGCGCCGACGCCAGAGATTCGCGAGCTGCTTGAGCAACTGCGCGTCTGCGAAAACGTGGAGCCGTTCATCGTGAGTGGGCGCAGCCACCAGGATCTCGAGCTCTTCTTTCCCGAGCCGCTCATCGCCTGCGTCTCGGAGCACGGCGCGGCCATCCGGCGTCACGGCGAACGCGATTGGGAGCAATGGGATCGCGACATCAGCTATGCGTGGAAAGATGAGATTCGCGAGCTGCTGCGGGTTTACGAACAGGCCACGCCCGGCAGTTTCGTGGAGGAAAAACGCACGTCGTTAGTCTGGCATCATCGCAAGACCGATCCGGAATTCGGCACCTGGAAAGCGCACCAGCTCGCGCACGAGCTCGGCACGATGCTGGCGAACGAGCCAGTCAAGATTCGCCAGGGCCGCAAGATCGTCGAAGTCGTTTCATCCGAAATCTCGAAGGCGATCGCCATCCGTCGTCTGCTGCACGAGCGCGACTACGCGGCGGTGCTTTGCGCGGGCGACGATCAGACGGACGAAAGCATGTTCGAGATCGACGTGCCGAACTTCATCTCGATCAAGATTGGGCCTGAGCCGTCCCGCGCGCGGTTTCGGCTGCGCGATCCGGCAGCGTTTCGGAAGTTCCTGCGCGGCACGGTCGCGACGCAGCGCGAACCGGTGACGGCCTCGACCGCATAGCACGGAAGTCTTCGCCTGGGGAGCACGGGGTTTCACCCGTTTGGTTCGGCGATTCTCGCCGAACCTCTTCGGGCGAAGCGGTAGATATGCGCCGTTTCGAAATCCGCGCTGAATGGCATTCAGCGCCAGACGGGTTGGCAACCCGTGCTCCCCAGATGGCGACGAATCGGCTGCGACTATGCGCGCGCGTCAGTCCGACTTCGCTGCCGCTTCCAGCGTGCGAATATGCTCGATCGCGCCGAAGCTCGTCGGCCGGCGCGTCGTCAGGTCAAACGCGTCGCCCTCCGTCAGCACGTGCAGCTTGAGATCATAGACGGCGAGTGTTTTCTCGGCGTCGGATTCGTTCACGTTCGAGTAGCTGATGTAGCGCCCGTCGATCGCGTAGACCGCGCCCGCGCCGACGACATAAAAGCTCTCCGCCATGTCGATCACGACGGCCGTGTTCTCGTCGATCCCCAGCCCGAGCGTCTTCGGATTCTGACTCACTGCGCCCATCAAGCGCCCCATCCGGCCGCGCTCGGCGAAATGCTGGTCGATGATCATGTCGCGGATGAAGCCGAGACCCGGCGCCATCTGCACCGAATCGCCGAGCCGTGGCGATGTGCGCGACGTGCCACCCACCAGCATTGTCCCGCAAACCACCGAAGCGCCAGCCGACGTGCCGGCAATCACACCGCCGGCGGAATAGATCTCGCGGATGCGGTTGAAGACGGGCGTGTCGCCGATCTGGCTGGTGATCCGCAATTGATCGCCGCCGGTGAAGAACACGGCGGTCGCGTCATCGAGTACGCTGACGACCTTCTTGTCCTTCGCATCGGAGCGGCTCCTGATTTCGAGGTTCTCGACTGTGCGCACTCCGAGTTTGCGGAACACCTCGTCGTATTCCTCGAAGAGCCCGTCCGGGTCTGAAGACGCGACCGCCGTCACGACCAGCTTGCCCGTGCCGACATGCCGCGCCACTTCGCGCAATACCAGCGCGTCGCCCACCTTGTCCTCGCGCCCGCCGATCACGATCAGCGTCGGCCGCGTCTTGCTGACGGAGCGCGGCAACGCGGTGCGCTTGCGCGTCGCGTGGCCATTTTTGCTGTGTCCGTTTTTCGAGTTCCCGTTGCGTCGCATGATTCCCCTCAGTGCTCCTTCTTAACGGAAGCGGCTGCCGAGGCCATTTCGGATGTGCGCCAGCCGGTCGGCATGTGTGAAGTGTTGTGCGCCTGGCCGAGTTGCCCGTGGCGATCGATCGCGATGCAACCCGCTTCGCCGCCGACTCGCCGCTCCATCGCCGCGATCGCCTCCTCGGAGGCGCGGTCGGCATCGATGCCATTGCACATCGAGTTCGTGATGCGGTGCGCGAGAGCCATACGCATGATCATCTCGCCGTCGCCGGTCATGGAGACGGCGCCGGCAGAATTGTCGGCATATAACCCAAGCCCGACGAGCGGCGAATCACCGATGCGACCCGGCCGCTTGTGCATCAATCCACCCGTCGAAGTGCCGGCCGCGAAAACACCGCGCGAGTCCATCGCGACCGCGCCGACGGTGTCCGAGCCGCGCGTCTTCTTCGAGGCTTCCCATTCGCGGCGCTGCTCCTCGTCGATGAGTTCGGTAGGGTCGCAGAGCTCCACGCCACTCTGCTCCGCGAAACGCCGCGCACCTTCGCCGCTGAGGAGCACGTGCTCAGTTTCCATTACTTTGCGGGCGGCGGAAATCGGGTGCCGCACACCCCGTATCGAAGCCACCGCGCCGGCGGCGAGCTTTTCGCCTTCCATGATCGCCGCGTCGTTCTCGACTTCGCCGTCAGCGTTCAACGCGGAGCCGTAGCCTGCATTGAAGACGGGATCGTCTTCGAGCACGCGGATCGCGGCTTCGACCGCATCGAGCGCGGAGCCGCCTTTCTCCAGAATTGCCGCGCCTGCATCCGCTGCTGCGCCGCATGCGCGATCACTCGCGTCGATTTTGTCGTCAGCCACCGGATGTGCGCCGCCGTGAACGATGATTGCCCAAGCCATACCCGCTAATCACCCGGCGTCACCCGCAGCGCAACCACCACACTGCGGTCATCCTGAGCCGCGTAGACGGCGAAGGACCTCGCGCTCGGAGTTTGTGCATTGGCACACCTGAAGCCTTCGGCCGAAGCGAGCGTTCGGTTCGCATACATTCTCATCCGCTGGCGTGAGGTCCTTCGGCGCGCTTCGCCAGCCTCAGGATGACCGTGCTTCTGATTTGTGGCCGTTGAAGGACGTGATCTGCTGCCAGACATCGTTAATCAAGTCGGCGAAGATGACGACGAGATCGCGCGGCTGTGCCATGCGCATCGCGGCCTCCACCGCTTCGGGCTCCGGCAGCACGAGGGTGATGTTGCTTTCGGACAAACCGCCGCGCATCGCCCCTTCGCGGATCAGCCCAGCGGATTCGCCTGAGGGACGGCCGCGCAGGTTCTCGTCCTGTTTCACGATGAGATGGTCCACCATCCCCCCCGCGAGCTGACCGAGCTCGATGATGTCTTCGTCGCGCCGATCGCCGGTGCCGCCGAGCACGCCGATGACGCGTTTGTAGCGCGTGCGCATCTGCTTGAGCATCGCGGCCATGTTGCCGAGCGCGTCGGGATTGTGGCCGTAATCCATGATGACGCGGAACGGATGCTCGTCGTAGACGTTCAGGCGTCCCGGGTTCTGGAAGAAGCTGGTCGAGAAGGAACCGAGCGCCTGGCGGATCGTTTCCACGCGCATCTTCATCGCGTGGCCAACCGCCGCAGCTGCAAGCGCGTTGTAGACGTTGAACCGCGCCTGCCCTCCGAATGTCGCCGGGATGTCGTGCGTCCACATCAGCGGGATGTATTGGTCACCGTGGTAGATCGCGATCATCTCGCCTTTTACGCCCGGCTGTGTGACCACCGCGCAGCCGCCTTTCGCGATGTGCGGACCGAGGCGCTCCGCGCCGCCATCTGCGCCGCTGGCAGAGAAGTAAATGATCTCGCCCTCAGCGACGTCGCGCATCGCCCAGGTCAGCGGATCGTCGGCGTTGAGAATGCTGAAGCCGTCATCGCGCACCACTTCCACGATGAGCTGCTTCACGCGCGCGAGCTCCTCGAGTGAGTTAATCCCGCGCAAGCCGAGGTGATCGGCGCGCACGTTTAAAACCGCGCCGATGTCACAGCGATCGAAGCCCAGCCCTTCGCGCAAGATCCCGCCGCGCGCGGTCTCCAGCACGGCCGCACCGATGGTCGGGTCTTTCAGCACCATCCGCGCGCTCCACGGGCCGGTCGTGTCGCCAGCCTTGTAGAGTTCGCCGTTGATATAGATGCCGTCAGTTGTCGTTAGGCCGACGCACTTGCCGTCGAGCTGCAGCATGTGCGCCACCATCCGGGAGGTGGTCGTCTTGCCGTTCGTGCCGGTGATCGCGATGACCGGGATGCGCGCCGGTTCCGGCTCGGGGAAGAGCATGTCGATCACCGGACGCGCGACATTGCGCGGTGTCCCTTCCGATGGCTGCAAATGCATGCGGAATCCGGGCCCCGCATTCACCTCCACGATGCCGCCGCCGACTTCTTCGAGCGGCTTCGTGATGTCGGGTGCGATGATGTCGATGCCCGCGATGTCGAGCCCGATAATACGTGCCGCGCGGCGAGCGATCTCGCTATTGGTGTAATGGATCTCCGCGGTGCGATCGATCGCGGTGCCGCCGGTCGAGATGTTCGCGGTGGAGCGGAGGTGAAACACCTGCCCTGCCGGCAACACAGTATTCACCGTAAAACCGGCTTGCTGCAGCAGGCGCTCCGCCTGCTGATTGATCGTGATGCGAGTGAGCACCTTCTCGTGCCCGAGGCCGCGCCGCGGATCGCGGTTCACGATCTCGACGAGCTCCGCGATCGTATGCACGCCGTCGCCGACAACATGCGCCGGGACGCGCTCCGCGGCGGCCACGACTTTATCGTTGATGACGAGAACGCGGTAGTCCTTGCCGGCCAGGAACTGCTCCACGAGCACGTACTTCGTGTAGTTCGCCGCTTGCTCGTAGCCCCAGCGCACCTCGTCGAGACTGTTGAGGTTCAACGAAACACCGCGCCCGTGGCTTACATCGAGCGGCTTCGTGACGAGCGGAAATCCGAGCCGCTCCGCCGCGGCGACAGCTTCATCGACGTTGCGAACGAGGACGTTCTTCGGCACCGGCAAGCCGACATCGCCCAGCAGGCGAACCGTCAGCTCTTTGTCGCTCGCCATCTCGACCGCGATGTTCGAGGTCAGCGGCGTCGTGCTCGCGACGATATGCTTCTGGTGTTTGCCGTAGCTCAGCTGCACCAGGCTCTGGTCGTTCAACCGCAAGGCCGGGATGCCGCGCCGCGCCGCTTCGTCGACGATCGACTGCGTCGTCGGCCCGAGCGCCATGTCCTGCGCGGCGCTGATGAGCTCCGTCAGCTCGCTCTGAAAATCGAAAGGCTTCGAGCCGTCGAAGCCGGTCATCTCCACCGGGATCAATCGATCGAGCCGCTCGACTCCGCGGAGATGTTCCGGCAGGAGCGAGTCAACGAGCCGAAGCGCCAGATGCGCCGCAAGAAACCCGATCTGCTCTTCACCGTAGGAGTAGACGACGTAATACTCGCCTTCCTTTTCGCCCGTGCTGCGGGTCTTGCCGTACGAAACCGGAGTGCCTGCGAGGCATTGCAGCTCAATCGCAATGTGCTCCGTCACATGGCCGATCCACGTACCTTCCTGCAGGCGCTTGATGAAACCGCCGCGTTCACCGTACGAGCAGGTGTGTTCGTCGAGCGTCGGGATGATCTCGATCAGCCTCTCGGTAAAGTCGCCGAGTTTCGAAGTCGGATATTCTTCCAGCTCGCCGAGATCGAGCGTCATCCGGATGACGCGGCGATAGGCGTAGATGCTCGGGCCGCGGAATGCGCGCGCCTCGACCACACGCATCTTGCCTGCTGGTGCGGACGAAGTCTGCTGGGCGGCTGGTTTTTCCATAGCTTCAACGCTCATATTGTGAGTTCGCGCCGCGCAAGGCTTTCCGCCGTAGGCAAATGCTCCACAAGTGCGACGCGTGATGCGCGCGGTCATCCTGAGCCGCGAAGACGGCGAAGGACCTCACGCCGGCCGGCACGCTTCGACCGTCCGACTGCACAAGCCAAGCACCTAGCCTGAGGTCACATTCGACATCGCTACGCTCCTCTCAGGGCAGGCTCTTCGACGCTCCGCCGCCTCAGGATGACCGCGTGAACAGATCGACGTCCTTCGTGTAGCTCAACGTGCCATTCACGATCGTGGCGGCAGAAGTCCAGGGGTGCGGCTCCGCCTTCTTCGCATCGAAGATGTGCATGACTTCCACGCCGCGCGCCTTCAGGTAATCCGACACCAGCCCGCGATGGCAACGCCACCAGACAGCTTCCGCGCACATCATTGCCGCCGGCCCGATTGAGGCGGATGACGCAAGCAGGCGCTCGATGCCGGCGTGGAAGTCGGCGCTCTCCATATGATCGGCATAGCCGCGGAAGGCATCGTTCCGCCACGCGGTATGCGGTGAATCTGGCCGCGGCCTGCGCCTTCCGCCAAGCTCGCGGAAGTGTTCATACGCGATGCCACCAGCCGTTAACGAGGTGGCAAGCGCGTCGCTGTTAAAATGCGGATAGCGCTTCGAGCCCGGCAGCAGCCGCACGTCGGCGACGAGCTTGATCCCGTGCGCGGTAAGCGCTGCGACGAAGTCCTCGATGCTGCGCGTCGAGTGGCCGATCGTCCAAACCCGAGCGACTGAGCTGAAACTGCTGGTCATGCGAGTTCGAACTTCATAACACCGCATGCCGCGCCGTGCAGCCGATGAGGGTGATCTCACTGCTCGCGATCCGTCGCTCCGCCATTCATGCCGCGCCTGAACCAAGCTGAAGCCGCCGAGCGTCTCACGCCCCTCCAGATCGCGACGTTATTTCTCTCGATCTATGTGCTCGTCGTGCTGGTCGTCCAGGCCGTTTTCCGAGTCTCGCCAGAGACAGAAGCGATGCTCGAGCGCATCGACTTCTTCGTCTGCCTCGTGTTCCTCGGCGACTTCTTTGTGCGGCTGTGGCGCGCGCCGTCCAAGCCGGCTTTCCTCAAGTGGGGATGGATCGATTTCGTGTCGAGCATCCCGATGCTCGACGTGCTGCGCGTCGGCCGTGTCGTGCGCATCGTGCGGCTTATCCGGATTCTGCGGGCGTTTCGTTCCAGCAAAAACCTGCTGCGCTATCTCGTGTCGCAGCGGCAGGGCACGTCGCTGGCGGCGGTGGCGAGTGTCGCCTTTGTGCTCATGATCTTCGCGGCCATCACCGTGCTGCAATTTGAAACGCTTCCGGAGTCGAACATCAAGAATGCCGGCGATGCGTTCTGGTGGGCTTTCGTCACCGTGACGACAGTCGGCTACGGCGATAAATTTCCGATCACGACTGAAGGGCGAGTCGTCGCCTGCATTCTGATGGCCGCGGGTGTCGGACTGTTCGGATCGCTGACTGGGTTCGTGGCGACGCTCTTCGTGAAGCCCGGCGCGGAGCAGGAGAAGTCCGAACTGAACGAGTTAACGGTGGAAGTGCGGAAGCTGCGCGAGAAAGTCGAGGCGCTCGAAGCGAAGCTTCCGTGAGACGTTAGGTGCAGCAGGACGGCAGCTCGAGGTAGGGACGCCGCGCTGCGGCGTCCGATGGGCGTGCCACTTCGACCGGACCTTTGCAGCCGCGTGAGCTTGCCACGCCGCCCGGACATCGCAGCGCGATGTCCCTACCGGCTGGGCGCAGGCGGCACGGTTTCGCTCATCGTTTTCAGGATGCGACCGAGGTCGCTGTTGGTGGAGATCACCGCCGTGGTGTCGTTCTGAAATGCGGCGCGCGCTACGCCGAGCGTGCGCTGGAATAGATACAGGTCCTGCGCTGCCGGTGTACCAAAAGCAGCCGTGTAAATGCGTGCGGCTTCGGCGTCGGCTTCGCCTTCGATGCGGAGCGCGTTGCGGTTCGCGCCGGAGGTGATCGAGGCGACTTCGCTCTCCTTTTGCCCGTTGATGTTGGCCGCTTCGCCTTTGCCTTCGGAACGGAAACGCGCCGCGATCTGCTGGCGTTCACTCGACATACGGTCGTTGATTTTCACTGCGACCGCCGGGTTGTATTTGCTGCGCTTGAAGCGCGAGTCGAGCAGCTCGATGCCGAAGTCGGCGATCTTTTCGCGCGCGCGTTCGGTGATCTGCTTCTCGACTTCGCCGCGACCGAGCGCGATGTCCGGAAGGTTGGTCGGCAGGATGGTGCCGCTTTGCTCGAGCTCCTTATCGCGCAACGGCTCGCGCCCCTTGGTCACGCGGATGATCTCAACGAGATCATGGCTTGCGACCGCAGTCCGGGTTTCGCTGATCAGGATGTCGTCGAGGCGCGAGAGGGCGCTGCGTTCGTCGTTCAAGCGGTTGTAGTAGAGGAGCGGATCGCTGATCCGCCAGCGCGCGAACGAGTCGACGATGATGTAGAGCTTGTCTTTCGTTGGGCACTCGGTCGGCGGGCCTTCCCAGGCGAGGATGCGGTTGTCGAAGCGGTGAATCTTATCGATGAACGGAACCTTGAACTTCAACCCAGGCGACTGCTCGGTGCGGACCGCTTTGCCGAAACGCGTGACGATGACCGTCTCGTATTGATGGACGGTGAAAAGCAGCGCGCCCCATTTCATCGCGGTGAAGAGCACGACGATGCCGATCAGCACCATGATGGGGTGCTGCAGGATGCGGATCGGCGCGGGCGTGACGTAGGAGTTCGGGTGCATTTCCATATCAGCGCGCTGGTTGTTTGGGTGAAGCTGCGGCCGCCGCAGCGGCGGCCGGCCGGTCGTCGAGTGGCAACGTCTGCAGGATGCCGTTCACGCTCTCGTCCACGATGACTTTTTTCTCCAAGCCGGGCAGGATCGCCTCCATGGCCTCGAGGTAGAGACGCCGGCGTGTGACCTCCGGCGCCTTGCTATACTCCGCGAGGAGCAGGCCGAACTTGTCGGCGTCGCCCTTTGCCTGATTGATGCGGCCAAACGCGTAACCTTCCGCCTGTTTCTCGCGCCCTTTGGCCTGGCCGCGCGCGTTCGGAACGGCGTCGTTATAAACCGCCCACGCCTGGTTGATCGACGTCTGCTTTTCCTGCTGCGCCTGGTTCACCTCGTTGAACGCTGCCTGCACAACCTGCGGCGGGCGCACGGTCGCCAGTTGCACCTGCTGGATCTGGAGGCCGAGCCCGTAGTCTGCCATCAGCTCGATTAGCCGGTTCAAGGTCGAGCTCTCGATGTCGTGCCGGCCGATCGTCAGCACTTCGTCGACGGTGCGATCACCGATCACTTCCCGCATGACGCTCTCGCTCAGATCGCGGAGCGTTTTCTCCGGCTCGCGCGCGCCGAAGAGATAAGCCCGCGGATCGGTGATTCGATATTGCACGACCCACGGGACGAGCGCCGTATTGAGGTCGCCCGTGATCATCGTCTCCGTGTCGTCAGGATCGCGGTCGCCCTGGAATTCGTTGCTCGCATTACGCGTGGCGAATCCGAACTCCAGCTTCTGCAGGCGCTGCGTCGGAACGATGACGATCTCTTCGACGTACGGAATCGCGTAGGCCAGTCCCGGCTCGACGGTGCTGGCGAAGGCGCCGAAGCGCGTCTTCACGCCGATCGAGTTGGTCGGGATGGAGGTGAAGCCGAAGAGCAACGCGAAGAGCGTGACGACGATGCCGAGGAGGGCAATGAGTCCGAGGCCGAACCGAAAAGGGTTGATGTGCACGCCGGAGGGCATGTTCGGCGAACGCGGGATGATCTCCAT
This sequence comes from uncultured Chthoniobacterales bacterium, assembly GCA_902805675.1. Classification (GTDB taxonomy): domain Bacteria; phylum Verrucomicrobiota; class Verrucomicrobiia; order Chthoniobacterales; family UBA10450; genus JACCTI01. The sequence goes on from CADCTA010000054.1 coordinate 18,376, forward strand.
ATGGGTGCCGCGAAGTTCCCCTGTCATGTCGAGCTTGTCGAGACATCCCGTGGCGACGCCTGAAAGGTAGCGCCACGGGATTCCTTGGCTGTGCGCTCGGAATGACAGCGGAGGCGTTTACCCGATCTTCTTGCGAAAACGCAGCGCGCAGACGCAGAAGAGCAGCACAGCCATGCCGCTGAGGATGGCGAGCGATTGCCAGTACTCGAAGAACGTGGCGCCGCGCAGGATGATGCCGCGCATCAGCTCGATGAAGTAGGTCGTCGGCATGACGGCGCCGATGGCGTAGAAGATCCAAGGCATCGTCTCGCGCGGGAAGATGAAGCCGGAGAAGAAGACGCTCGGCAGGATGAAGGCCATCGACATCTGCAACGCCTGCATCTGGTTTTCGGCTTTCGTCGCGATGAGCAGGCCGAGACTGAGCAAGGCGAACACGTAAACGACGGTCGAAATGAGCATCGCCGTCACGCTGCCGGCGATCGGCACGAAGAAGACGAAGCGCATGATCGCGAAAAGCAGGATCGCCATGAACATGCCGAGGCAGAGATACGGGATCAGCTTGCCGAGCATCAACGCCCAGCGGCTGAGCGGACTAACGAGTAATTGCTCGATGGTGCCGCGCTCCTTTTCTCGCACCACCGCCATGGCGGTGACGAACGTGGTGCCGATTTGCAGGACGACGCCGATCACGCCCGGGACGAAGAAGTTCGGGCTACGCATGGTGGGGTTGTAGAGCATCTGCGGGCGCACCTCGATGGGGATGGCGGCGCGCGAGCCTTCTCGCATCAGGATCTCGGTCGATTGGGTGAGCGCCACGCCGAGCGCGGTGTTGAGCGCCTGGAGCGCGGTCGTGGAGTTGGAGCCGTCGATCAGCAACTGCACCTGCGCGCCGTGGCCGTTGCGCAGATCGCGCGTGAAGTGCGGCGGGATCTGCAGACCGACATAGGCGCGGCCTTTCCGGATCTCGCTCGCGAGTTGCTCGACATTCTGCACTTCGCCGACCACGCGGAAGGTCTCGGTGTTGACGAAGCGGTCGATGAATTGCCGGCTCTCGACGGTGCGATCTTCGTTCAGGATCGCCATGGCCATGTGCTTGACGTCGTTATCGAGCGCGTAGCCAAACGCGATCATCTCGATCAACGGCGGAAACATCATGAAGAAGAGCGTGAGCGGATCGCGCAGGACGGTGATGAACTCCTTGAAGAGGATAGCGCTGAGGCCGCGGAACGGGGTTTTCATAATGCGGCCGCGTTCCCTGACGCCGGATCATCACCCTGGCCGTTGTCATCACCCCTCGCGGTCATCCTGAGCCGCGCAGACGGCGAAGGACCTCGCGCGGGCTGGAAGAGCGTTGCGGAAAGGTCGGTCCACTTAGGATTCAGTGTCTCGACGAGCGCGTTCTTCTTCGCGCGTGTCCAGCCTTTGAGCTGCTTCTCGCGTGCGATGGCGTCGCGCGGGTCGTCGTAGGACTCGTAGAACACGAGGTGGTTCAGGTTGTGGCGTTTGGTGAAGCCTTCGATCTCGCCTTGCTGATGCTGGTATACACGACGTTCCAAGCTGCTCGTGATGCCGATGTACAACACCACGCGGGACCGATTCGTCATCATATAGACAAAGAACGTCTTCACTGCCGGCGTGAGGTCCTTCGCCGTCTGCGCGGCTCAGGATGACCGCGTGGGGTGGGCAGGATCATGCGGCTTTAGGCGTCTTCGGCCCGCTGCCTCCCGAGTGCTTTGCCGTTAACCCGACGAACACATCTTCCAGCGACGGGCCGATCTCGTGGATATCGGATTGCGTGATGCCAACGCCGCGCAGCTTCTGCTCGATCTGCTCGGGCGTGATGCTGTCGTCGACCAGCAGGTGCATGGACTGGCCGAAGACGGTCGCGGTTCGCACGCCCGGAACCTGGCGCATCGTCTGCAGCGCTGTCGTGACGTGATCGCACGTCACATCCAGCCGGCGCGTGCCGGGCGGGCTCACTTCCGGCATCCGCTTCAGGTCGTCCGGCTCGCCGCAGACGATAAGTCGCGACATGTAGATGTAGCCGACGTGCGAGCAGCGTTCCGCTTCGTCCATGTAGTGGGTGGTGACGAAGAGCGTCATGCCCTGACTGGCGAATTCGAAGAGCAGGTCCCACAGCTCGCGGCGCGCGACCGGATCGATGCCGGCCGTGGGCTCATCGAGGAAAAGGACGCTCGGCTTGTGCATGAGCGCGCAGGCCATCGCCAGGCGTTGGCGCCAGCCACCGGAGAGCAGCGCCGCGCGGCGATCGAGATATGGCTCGAGATGTGTGATCGCGATGAGCTCGTCGCGTCGCTGCTGCAGTTGTTTGCTGCGGAGGCCGTAGAGCTTGCCGGAGAAGACGAGGTTCTCGTTCACCGTCAGCTCGTCGTAGAGCGAGAACTTCTGCGACATGTAGCCGATCATGTCCTTGATCGCGTCGCCTTCTCTTACGACATCGCAGCCGCCGATGCGCGCGGTGCCGCCCGTCGGCTCGAGGATGCCGCAAAGCATCCGGATGACAGTGGACTTGCCGGAGCCGTTTGGGCCCAGGAAGCCGAAGATCGAGCCGCGCTCGACCGAGAAGCTAACGTTCTCGACGGCCGTGAAATTGCCGAAGCGCTTGGTGAGGCCGTCGCACTCGATCATCGCGCTGGTCATCTTGAGCGGAGCGGAACGAAGTGGAGCGCAGTCGAAAGATCCCGTGGCCAAACAATCGATGGCGCCACGGGATTCCTCCACTTCGGTCGGAATGACAGAGGGTTTGCCGAGTGCGACATCGGCATCACTTCGGCACGTTCGCGAAGGTCACATCAGCCGACATCCCGGCTCGGAGTTTCTCGTCGCGATTCTCGATCCGGATCTTCACGCCGAAGACTTGCCGGATCCGATCTTCCACTGTCTGGACATTGCGCGGGGTGAACTCGGCCTGGCGATTGATCTGCTCGATGACGCCTCCAAAGACTTCATCGCGGAATGAATCGACGCGCACCTCGACCCGCTCGCCGAGTTTGATGTAGCCGAGCCAGGGCTGCGGGACGTAAACGCGCGCCCAGAGGTAGCCCGGCAGGATGAGGGTGGCGACTTCGCGGTTCGGCGGCAGGACGTCGCCCACTCTGACGCTGAGGATCTCGACCACGCATTCCGACGGGGCGATGACGCGCATCTCGCGCAACTGCGCCTCGATATCCTCCAGCTGCGCGCGCGCCTGCACGATGCGCGTCTCGGCTGCCGCGAGGCTTTTCTCCTGCGCAGTAGCCACGCTCTGCGCGCGCTCGGCTTCGCTCGACGAGACGGCACTGCTGCGCAGCAGATCTTGCTGACGTTTCGCATCGGCGCGCATGAACTTGAGCTGCGCGGCGGATGCTTCGACGTCGCGCTCGGCGGTGTTAATGGCGGCGGCGGCTAATTCACGTCGCGCCACCAGCTCGGGTGCTTCGAGCTCCACGATCACGTCGCCGGGTTTGAGCATGTCGCCTTCGCGCACGTGGATCTTTGCCACGCGCCCGCCGAAGCGCGGCGCGACGTGCACTTCATCGACCTCGATCGTGCCGGAGACTGGATCTGCCCGGCGTTCGCAGCTGCTGACGAGCAACGCCGCGGCGCACGCGATCAATGGAAGGGCAACACGCGGGGTAATTTGCGACTGGAATTGCAAGGCGGCGAAAGCTTATCAAGGACGCGCGCGAAGTGGAAAGAGTGTTGCGCACCTCGCCAGGCAGATGCCGGGATATTCAGGAACACCGCTGGTGCGCAAGCTCGGCATTCAACCTGCCGAGCGGATCGTCGCGATCAATGCACCCGCGCATTACGCGCAGCTGCTCGGGGGGCTGCCGGACGGCGTCTCGATCAGCAGCCGCGTCGCTCCAAAAGCGCGCTTCGTTCACCTGTTCGTGAATAAGCGCGCCGACCTGGCGAAACGCCTCGAGATGTTGCGCGGCAAACTGGACGATGCGGGCGTTCTCTGGGTCTCGTGGCCGAAGAAGTCGTCCGGCGTGGCGACGGATGTAACGGAAGACACGATCCGCGCGCTCGCGCTGCCGATGGGTTTTGTCGACGTGAAGGTCTGTGCGGTGGATGAGACGTGGTCTGGCTTGAAGCTGATGATTCGGCGCGAGAACCGGAAACGTTGAGCGTTCGACTTCGGTGTCAGGCTGAGCGAAGCGGCAGCGGAGTCGAAGCATCCGGGGGCACTGCTGTTCGGTTAAACAACGGGATTCCTCGACTTCGCTCGGAATGACGTCGCAGAGTGAACGATATGAAGAGGCGTTTCTTTGATCACATCGACCTGCGAGTGAAGGACATCACGCGCGCACAGAAGTTCTACGCGCAGATTCTGCCGGCGATCGGCTTTACCAACGCAGGAGACACCGGGCCGGAGTGGTTCAACTACTACGCGCCGGGCGAGGGTAAGACGGAGTTCTTCGGGTTCACGGAAGACCCGAACCACGTGCCGAATGGCACGCGCATCTCCTTCTGGGCGGAGAGTCGCGAGGAGATTGATCGCGTGGCGGAGATCGTGAAGCAGGCGGGCGGGAAGGTGCTGGAAGGGCCAGAGCTTTGCGTCGATTACACGCCCAACTATTACGCATTCTTCTGGGAGGACCCGGACGGCAACAAACTCGAGATCTGCTACCGCGAAGCGCCGGCGGCGTGATGCGGCTCGATGCCGAAGCGGCTCAAGGCGGCGAGCGTTTCATCCATCGGGAGGCCGACGACGTTTGTGTATGAACCGCGGATGCGCTCGATGATCTCGCGCCCGTGGCCTTGGGCGGCGTAGGCGCCCGCTTTGTCGAGCGGGTTGATCTTCGCGAGGTAGGCGGAGATCTCGCGATCGCTAAGCGTGCGGAATTGCACGTGCGAGATCACATAGAAGCTGTGCGTCTGCCGGTGCTCGGCCTGGCAGATGAACACGGACGTGCAGACCTGATGCTCGCGTCCGCTGAGCCGGCGCACGATCGCGAACGCGTCCTCCATATCCGCTGGTTTACCGATCACCCGCCCGTCGAGCGCAACGAGGGTGTCGGCTGCGAGGATAACGCTGGCCGGATGCGCGGGCGCCACCGCGAGCGCTTTTCGCGTCGCGTTCAGCGTCGTCAATTCCCGGATCGATAACGCGGCGCTTTCACTCTCCGCCGCGTCCGGCGAGACGATGTCGAACTCGATGTTCGCGGCGCTCAGCAGCTCACGTCGCCGTGGCGAACTGGAGGCGAGGAGCAAGCGCCGGCGCACGCGAACGCGCCCTACTTCTTCGAAGCTTTCGGCGTTGCAGCCGCTTCAGGTTTGCCGCCCAGCAACGCATCCATGTTCGGCATCTTCATCTCCTGGAAGCCCTGCGGCACGGTGAACTCCGCGTCCGGCAGCGGGTCCAGCTTCACCGCCGTGATGCTGGTGACGTAATTCTGCCCGTCCATGGAGACATTCGTGCGGATCGGCAGGCCGGGGAAATCGCGGAAGTCCGGCATTCCCATCCCGGTCGAATTCCATGCCTGCGAGCTGGTGGCCTGCAGTTGCTTCATGATCGACTCGACCTGCGGATAGTCTTTCGCGACCCAGTAGCTTGCTTTGTATTTCGGCGTCTCAGCGACGTACTCCTCAGCATCGTAGCCGTTGATCTTCTCCTTCTTGCCGGTCGGCGTCACTTTCACTTTCTCGTCCGTCTTCACGGCCTGCGAGGGCAGCTGGCCGCCCGCCATGGCAGCGGCGGCTTTCGCCTGATCGGCAGACATGCGCATGACCATTTTCTGCGCGCTCATGATGTTGAGCATCTCGCCCGTCTTGCCGTCGAAGATCGAGGTCACCTCCGGAGTGGCTTCGATGCGAACCTTGTCGCCCTTGATCTTCATGGTCATCTCGGGCAGGGCGCCGGCGCCTTCGATCTTCTGGGTAATGGTGAGATCCGCGCGCGCATAGCTGAGCAGGGCGAGAAGAACGAGCAGCGCTGAGCAGGTGAGGCGTTTCATGCGAGGAGAGCTAAACGGCTGAACGCCAGAAGACAAGGTAGAAGACCGCGCCGCGCAGGCGGAAAAAGAGCTTGGCAGCCACTGCGGTGCGCGCCAGCTTACCCGGCGCGCGGGTGTAGCTTAATGGTAAAGCTGTAGCCTTCCAAGCTACTGACGAGGGTTCGATTCCCTTCACCCGCTGATCCCTCCGCCGTCGCGGGTTTGGTCTTCTAGATTTTACATGCTACCCGCAAAATTCATATTGACCCGGACAGTCCCAACACGGTAGACACGATGCGCTGCAACCGTTCTACGCAGCCTCTACGACTATGAAAAAACTGCTCACGGTTTCTAAGGGCGGGCACTTCGCCGCAGGCGTTCGCAGCACGATCGCGGTGCTGCTGATCGGGTTCGCGCTTGTCATGACGTTGTGGATTGCGACCGCGCCAGTGGCCGAGGCGCAAGGGCAGAACGCGCAGCAAACGCTGCAGTCCAATCTCCCGGCGAACACCACAATCGCGAAGGCGAACAAGGGCCAGCTGGTGTCGGCTGTGACTGCCGCCGTTAAGAGTTCGCCGCGGAACATCGGGCAGTTTGTCCGACTCGCCGCGCAGGCTCGTAAAGCTGACGTCGAAGATATCCTCGCCGCCGCGATTCGCGCTCTCGGGCGGAACCCTGATTGCCAGCTCGTCGCGCAGGCAGTCGGCAGCGCGACAGAGGCGGCGCCGGATAGTGCGGCACGGATCGTGGAACTCGCCCTCCGCGTGGCGCCGAATTGCGCCTCTGAGATCCAGCAGGCTAACAGCGCTGGCGGCAGGGATACGGATGAGGGCGAAGGAAACTTCGGCAATGCTCCTGGCAACCAGAACCCGCCGCCCGGATCGATCAGTGGTGGTGGCGGCAGCCAGTCGGGCCGTTGTCAGGTGTGTCACCGCGACGGGCAGGGCAGACGCCGCACGCTGACCATCTCGTGCAACGCTGTGCCAGCGCACATCCGCCACGGCGATACCGAAGGCGCCTGCCCAGTCACGCCAACGCAGAATCCGTAAGCGAAACTACTCTCACTCGAAAGCCGTTGCGGTAAGTTGCCGCAACGGCTTTTTCGTTTGTGCACGCTCCGTCCGTAACTGCATCTCTCCCCCAACGCGTCGCGGAAGCGTTCGCGGTGGTGTTGCTCGGCCTCGGTCTCGCCACCGCCCAGGTGCTGATCGGCGGGACGCGTCTGCTCTTTAGCCTGCCCGCCTATGGGCTGATCGCGCTCGCTGCGGTCCTGCTGGTGTTTCTGCTCCGCCGCGCAAAGGCGGATCCGGACGCGCTGTGCCTCCTCGGCACCGCTCTCTTCTTCGGCTACATGATCGGGCGGGCACTGCTTTCGCCCGCGCCCTACGTCGCGCGCACGGATCTCTACATCATGGTCGGCGCGCTGCTCGTTTACGGGGTCACAGCGACGATTTTTACCGACGCAAAACCGCGGATGATCCTGCTCGGGTTCCTCCTGCTCCTCGGCCTCGTCCACGTGCTGGTCGGCGCGATCCAGTTTCGCGACGGGAACAACTTCATGCCGATTCCGTTCCTGCAGCGCGAGGATTACGGCCGCCGCGCGAGCGGGTTCTACGTCTGCCCGAATCACCTTGCCGGTGTCCTGGAAGTGATTGCGGCGTTCGGCGTGAGCATGGTCTGCTGGAGCCGCATCGCGGTGTGGGGAAAACTGCTGATCGGCTACGCGGCAGGCGTCTGCTATGTGGGCGCGATCCTGACCGGCAGCCGCGGCGGCTATCTCAGCATCGCGGCGAGCCTGCTGGTGTTCGTCGTCTTGAGCTTGATGGTGCTGCGCGGGGCCGGCGGAGCGCTCGCCTGGAAGATCACCGGTGCCAGCCTCGTGGTGTTGCTGCTCGCGGGTGCCCTCCTGTTTTTCTCCATTCGCAAGAGCAGCTTACTGACGGAGCGCGCCGGGAATATCGCCGACACAGAAAACGTCCGCTTCGATCTATGGGGGGCGGCCATCGAGCAGTGGAAACTGGCGCCGGTGCTCGGAACAGGAGCGGCCACTTACCGGTACTATGGCCGGCAGTTTCGCGCCGAGCGCATGCAGATGGATCCGTTCGAGGTCCACAACGACTATCTGCAACTGCTCTGTGAATACGGGCTCGTGGGTGCGGCGGGATTTCTCGTCTTCATGGGAGCTCACGCGCGAGCGGCGTGGAGCGATTTCCGGCGGCTGGGGCCCAGGCGCGTGGCAGTCGCGCCGCGGCTGCTGAGCAACAACCTTGCGCTTCAGCTCGGAGCGACCTGCGCGATGGCGGCGTACGTGGTGCACTCCGTCTTCGACTTCAATCTGCACATCCCCGCAAATGCCCTCCTCCTGGCCTTTGTGTTCGGCATCATCGCCAATCCCGGTGTGCGGGGAGGGACAAAGCCTGCGCCACCAGGCAAGGGATTGCTCGGCGTCCGACTGGCAGTCGTGGGTCTGGGCCTGGTGATGCTCGCGCAGTGCGCGCGTCTTCTTCCCGGTGAGTACTACGCCGAGCATGCTCGGACGTCCCTGCGCGACGAACGGCTCGGCGAAGCGATCGTCTACGCGGTGCGAGGCCTGGAGTGGGAGCCTGCAAATCCGGATCTGCACGCATACCTCGGCCGTGCGCGGCTCGGCCTCGGCTACGACATGGCCAATCCGGCGGCGCGCGTCTCCTTCTACAATGCTGCGATTGCAGCGTTCGAGGCGGCGCGAGCTCTAGCCCCACAAGAGCAAAGCTTCGCCCTGACACTTGGGCTGTTGTACGACCTGCTGGGCCGATTCGCGGAAGGTGAGGCCGTGCTGAAGATCGCGCTCCAGCTCGACCCGAAATCTGAGGCTGTGCGGCAATACTACGAGGCGCACCTCGAGCGGCAGCGCAATCCTCCGCCAGTTCTCCCGCCTCCGAGCGGCGACGCCCCGGCAGAACCAGGGAACTGACTGGCAGCGCTGGACAAGTGGTCGGATTGCGCGGCACCGGGGCATTTTCCTCCGCCATCAGGTTGTGTGACAACTACGCGACAGCACCAAAAAAAGCATTGCTGCCAAAATTTCTGCCAGATACTCTCGCCGCCGGTGTGACGCGGTCCCGCTAGGGAGGGGCGTTCGCGTCGGACAGATTACTGGGCTTATGGAAATCTCAACTCTCCGCAACTTCGCCGGTGCTGCGGCCGCTCTCGCACTGATGTGCGCGGCGCCACATACCGCGAAAGCCGGAGGAGCCAGCAGCTTTAGCCAGGAAGTCACCAATGAGTCAGCCAGCGCAGAGCTCGGCACCGGCAAGTTCGAATCGCTCCCGTTCAAGGTCTCGGTCACCGTCCGTGGCGGCTACGACGATAACGTCAATCTCGAGACGTTCGACCAGGACGAGTCGCTCTTCACGAACGCGGCGCTCGGGGTGACATATCAGTTCGGCAACGCGCGCACGCAGATGAGCCTGAGCGCGGGCGCAGGCGGAACGTATTACTTCGACCGCAACGGCGACGACGTAGAAGGCGAAGATTTCGACGACTACGACGTCAACGCCTACCTCGGCTTCAACATCACCCATCGGGCGACCCCGCGTCTGAGCCTCGCGGCCGCACTCTTCGCTTCCTACCAGTCGCAGCCCGACTTCGGCACGCTCAATCGCAACACGTTCACGATCAGCCGGCAGAGCCGCGACTTCTTCTTCTCCAGCAACCGCTTCTCAGCGACTTATGCGTGGACGCCGCGGTTTTCCACCGCGAGCAGCTATACCCTGGGCATTATCAACTACGACGACTCGTTCGTCAGTTTTTTCGAAGACCGGTTTGAGCATACGATCGGCAATGAATTCCGCTTCCTGGTCATGCCGATGACGACCCTGGTAGGCGAATATCGCTTCGGGATCGTCGATTACACCGACTTCGACGCCCGCAGCTCGACTTCGCACTTCTTGCTCGCCGGCTTCGATCACAGCTTCAATCCCCGCTTCAACATGTCGGCGCGCGGTGGCGTGGAGTTCCGTAGCTTCGAGGGGCTCGATAACGACGACGACATCGACTTCGATGACGACGAAGGTGATGGTGACCGCACCCATCCCTACGCCGAGGCGACGCTGAACTATGCCCTTGGCCAGCGCACTTCCGTGTCGCTCTTCAACCGCTACTCGCTCGAGCAGCCTGATTTCGCGGACGCGTTTTCACGCAGCACCTACCGCACGTCTCTCTCCGTCCGGCATAACATCACGCCGCGCATCGTCGCCGGGCTGAACTTCGCCTACCAGCACGACGACTACGACGGCACGGTCGCCTTCGAAAGTTTCACGGAAGACGCTTTCGATATCGCGCTCTCCTTGCGCTACGCCATCAACCGAAATTTCGCGATCGACGCCGGTTACCAGCACACCGAAGTCATCTCGGATGAATCGCTCTTCCGTGAGTTCTCGCGGAACCGCTATTACGGCGGGGTGACGTTCACTTTCTAGCCGCAGTTGCGGCGCCGCGGGATTTTACTTCCCGGGTTTATCTTGGTAGATTCCGCGGCTCCCTCGATCGAGGATTCTTATGGCGCAAACAGACGAAGTTAAGCTGCACTTTCTCGACTACTGGCGCGTGGTTCGCGTGCGGTGGGTGCTGATTCTTCTGGCCTTTCTGCTCGTCCTGATTACGGCCGCGGTGGTCACCTATTTCCAGCCTCGCGAGTTCCAGTCTTCCGTCTTCATCGAAGTGCGCTCGACGGCGCAAAACGTCCGCCTCTTCGGCGGCGGCGATCCAAACGCGCCGGTGCACGATCCGCAGCTCGCGCCGACCGTTTACCAGATCATCCAGCGCACCGGCATTCTCTATCCGGTCATCGAAGACCTGAAGCTTCAGGATAAATGGGCCAAAGACGGCCATCGCCCATCTCGCGAGCAGGCTTATAACCGGCTCCGCAGCAAGCTCGACGTGGATGAAGTCCGCAATACGGACCTCCTCCAGATCAGCATGTACAGCACCGACCCGCAGGAAGCGGCCGACATCGCAAACAAGATCGTCGCCGTCTACCAGGACAAGCGCGTCGACGAAGAGAAGGAAATTCTCAACCGCGCGGTCGCCAGCATGAACGAGGAGGTCGGCAAGCAGCAGAAGAAGGTCGACGAATCTGCGGCCGAGGTTGCTCGCATTCGCGAGGCGGAAGGCATCATCGATTTGAATCCGGAAGGGACCGAGGACGCGCAGACTCCGGTGAACACCATCGTGATGGAGCAGGAGAAGATGTTAAACGAGGCGGAGACGAAGGTTGCCACGCTTTCGACTCAGCTTCAGGGCATCGAGAACCTGAAGGGCGAAGACCTGATGCGGATGATGCCGACGCTGAACATCCAGGACCCGACGATCCAGAAGATCCTGCCGAACTATCAGGACGCCGTCGCGCAGGAAGCGTTGATGCTTAATTCCGGGCTGGCTGAGAACCACCCCAAAGTGAGAGCGCTCCGCGCGACCAAGGAGGTGTTCACCAGGCAGCTCGAAGAGCAGGTCAAGATCATCCGCAGCGCGCTCGAGAAGAATCTCGCGACTGCTGGGACGACAGTCACAGAACTCCGGCGTCGCCTGGACGACGTGAACCAGAAGCAGCTCAGCGCGAAGAACACGAGCGCGAACTACACGCGGGCCAAGAACAACTACATCAAGGAACGGGCGCTGCTCGACGGCGTGCGCATGCGCACGCAGACCCAGACGATGGAGCTCGCGATGCCGCGCATGGCCGTGAGCGTGCGGCAGATCGCCGAGCCACCGAGCTTCGCCGCGCGGCCACGCGTGACGTTGAACCTCGCGCTTGGCGCGCTGGTCGGCCTCGTGGTGGGCCTCGGGCTGGCGTTCTTCATCGAGTATCTCGATACCAGTGTGAAGACGATGGAAGACGTCGAGAGCCTGCTCGGTGTTCCGGTTCTCGCGATCATTCCCAAAAACATCAAGCTGCTGCACAAGGAGCCGGGCGACACGCCCGACGCAGAGGCGTATCGGATTCTGCGTACCAACATCGAGTTCAACCGCAAGAGTCCCGACGCGAACACGCTCTCCTTGGTCAGCGGTGGCCCAGGCGAAGGCAAGTCGACCACGCTGGCGAACCTGGCGTTCACCTCCGCGCAGGGCGGTTACTCCACGCTCATCGTCGATGCCGATCTTCGCCGTCCGGTTCAGCACAGTATCTTCGACCTGAGCAACAAAGTTGGGCTCACCAACTATCTCACAACCGACATGCGGCTCGAGGACGTCATCGTGCCGACAACGGTCGAGAACCTGTCGCTGCTCCCGAGCGGAATTCTGCCGTCCGATTCTGTCGGCATCCTGAACTCGCAGCGGATGTCAGACATGATCGCGGAGCTGAAGACCCGCTACGACATCATCTTCTTCGACTCACCGCCGATGCTCGGCGTCAGCGATGCCTCGGTGCTGGCCAGCGAAGTCGACCAGACGATCATCGTGGTCCAGCACCGTCGCTTCCCACGGGCGATGCTCACGCGCGTGAAGCAGGCGGTGCTCGGTGTAGGCGGAACCGTGCTCGGCGTCGTGCTCAACAACGTCGATCTGAAGCACGATCAGAACTACTACTACTACACCAACTACTACGGCTATTATCAGCCGCGCGATAAAGAGACGCGGCGCAGCTCGCGCAAAGCGGCCGCCGCGACCGTGGCCAGCAACGGGCAGTCAGATTCGGAGGAGTATTGATGCGCCTTTGGCTCACCCTGTTGCTCCTTCTCGCCGCCACGTTCTCGGCGCACGGGCAAGCGACCCTGCGCATTGGCGACCCGGTGGACCTGAAGATCTCCGGCGTGCCGGCAGAAGAGCAGGCGCAGGTAAACAACGTCTACACGGTCGATGCAAACGGATCCATCAACCTGCCCTACATCAACAAGGTGCGCGCCGATGGCCTCACACCATCGCAATTGGCGGGCTCAATCGAAGGCGCCTACCGCTCGAGCAAGATCTACACGAACCCGACGATCACGATCATCATGCAGCCCGCGGCGCGGTTCGTGAACGTTGGCGGCGCAGTGCGCACCCCCACGCGAGTGCCATTCACGGAAGACATGACGCTGCTCACGGCGATCAATGCAGCCGGTGGCTTCAACGATTTTGCGGACCAGAAGAAGGTGCGTGTCCTGCGAGGTAGCGACGTGCAGGTGTTCGACGTCCGGCAATCGCGGCGCGATCCCTCCAAAGACATCAAGCTTCAGCCCGGCGATCGGGTTGAAGTTCCGCAGAGCTTCTTCTAGTCGCCCGCTTGCAGCGCAAAGGCGCATCAGCGGCCCCGCGGCGTCTGAGGAAATGGTGCGATCACTGGTCTGTGGTTACGACACCGCGATTGCGCCAGAAATACGTGACGCCCGAGTAGAGCGTCAGGAGGACCGTAAGCCAGACGAGGACCTGGCCGCCATCGTTCCAGGCGCGCAGCCACCAGGTTGTCTCGTCGGTCGCGTACTGCAGCTCCTGCAGCGCGAGCAGTAGGAGAAAGAACACCACGGTGACGATCTGCCATGATGTCTTGTGCTTGCCCAGCCGTTCCGCCGGAAGCACAAGCCCTTTTGTCGCGGCCATCAAGCGTAGCCCGGTGATCAGAAAGTCGCGCGCCACCACAATCGTCGCCGCCCACGCCGGAATCGCGTTCAGCGGCACAAGCGAGATGAACGCAGCGGCGATCATCACCTTGTCGACCAGTGGGTCCATCAATTTCCCAAAGTCGGTGATAAAACCGTACCTCCGCGCGATCTCGCCATCGACGTAATCGGTGATTCCGGCGATCGCGAACAGAAGGAGCGCTGCCGTCCGCCCGAACCCCCACTGTGAGTTCAGCGCGATCACGAAAAGAATCGTTAGGCCGAGGCGACTAACCGTGAGTCGGTTCGCCCAATTCATGCCGACGAGGCCGCCGTCGCGGTCGGGGACTCCGGTTCGCCAGCCGCGGCAAATTGAGGGCGCTTCCAAATCGGCACGCGCTTCTTTAGTTCATCCACGATCCAGGCGCAGGCGCGAAACGCTTCTGCACGATGTTTACAGCACACGCGCACCAGCAACGAAGCTTCTCCGACGGGAACAAACCCAAGGCGATGCAACACGAACAACTGCAGCAAGGTGAAGCTGCGCATCCCCTCCTCTGCGATCGCGCGCAGCTGATGCTCGGCCATGGAGCGATGCGCTTCGTACTCGATGCCGCTGATCGGCGCGCCCTCTTCAGTCCGTCGCACCACCCCCCAGAAATCCACCACGCCGCCGACCTCTACCGCGAACGCGTCTGGCGGAACGGCAAGCGGCGCCTCAGTGAGCAGGACCTCGCAGTTGGAATTTGCCATTCGTCTTTCGATGCAGGTAGGCTCGCCTGGCACGGGCGCGCACGGCGACACAGGAGATACTCAAAATGACCGCGAAGCAATGTGATATTGGCCTGATCGGCCTCGCCGTAATGGGCGAAAATCTCGTCCTCAACATGGAGTCCAAAGGCTTCTCCGTCGCGGTGTTCAACCGCACCGCGGAGGTGACGGACAAGTTCGCGGCCGGCAAAGCGAAGGGGAAAAATATTCAGCCTACGCGCACGATGGAGGAGTTCGTCGGTGCGCTCTCCCGACCACGCAAAGCAATGATCATGGTGAAGGCCGGCGGGCCGGTCGACGCCGTCATTAACCAGCTCGTCCCGCTGCTCGAGCCCGGCGACGTCATCATCGATGGCGGCAACTCGCTCTTCACCGACACGCAGCGCCGCTGCCAGGAAGTGGAAGCGCACGGACTGCACTTCGTGGGCTGCGGCGTCTCTGGCGGTGAGGAAGGCGCGCTCAAGGGCCCATCGATGATGCCCGGCGGCTCGCGTGAGGCATGGGAGATCGTCGCGCCCATCTTCCGCAAGATCGCCGCGCAGGTGGATGGGGAACCTTGCTGCCGTTACATGGGACCGGACGGCGCCGGGCATTACGTCAAAATGGTGCACAACGGCATCGAGTACGGCGACATGCAGCTCATCTGCGAATCGTACGCAATCCTGAAGCACGTCCTCGGGATGGAAGCGGCGGAGCTTGCCGAGATCTTCGCCGACTGGAACCGCGGCGAGCTCGACAGCTACCTCATCGACATCACCGCGCAGATCTTCCGCAAGACCGACCCGGACACGGGCAAGCCGCTCGTCGACGTCATCCTCGACAAGGCCGGCCAGAAAGGAACCGGCATGTGGACGCTGCAGTCCGCGATCCAGCGCGCGGTCGTTATCTCGACCATCAACGCCGCCGTGGAAGCGCGCGTGATCTCGTCCCGCAAAGAAGAGCGCGTAAACTCCTCCAAGATCCTGCCGCAGCCGCAGCCGACGAAGTTCGCAGGCGATCGCGCGCAGCTGATCGAGGCCGTTCGCCAGGCGCTCTACGCTTCGAAGATCGTCTCTTACGCGCAAGGCATGGAGCTGCTCGGCGCGGCGAGTCTCGAGTATAAGTGGGACTTGAACTTCGGCGACATCGCCACGATTTGGCGGGGCGGCTGCATCATCCGCGCGAAGTTCCTCAACCGCATCGTGGAGGCTTACGAGCGCGATCGCGCTCTTCACAATCTTCTGCTCGATCGGTACTTCACGAACATCATTGAGACGACGCAGCATAACTGGCGCGTCGCTGTCGCAACCGCGGTCACACAGGGCGTCGCCGTCCCGGCATTTGCTGCTTCGCTCTCCTATTTCGATAGCTACCGGCAGGCGCGCCTGCCCGCGAATCTGCTGCAGGCGCAACGGGACTTCTTCGGCGCGCACACCTACGAGCGCATCGACAAACCGGGCATCTTCCATACCGAGTGGATGGAAGGCTCCGAAGTCACTGCGAAACCCAAGGCGCCGCAACGCGCTGGCGAGTAGATTCGGGTATGCCGATTTACGTTTACGAGACCACGGGCAGCGATAAGCCGGTGCAGCGTTTTGAAGTGACGCAGAGCATGAAGGACGAACCGCTGCGCACCCACCCCGAGACTGGAGAACCGGTGCGTCGCGTGATCAGCGGCGGACTCGGCGTGATGGTGCCGGGCGGCGCGAAACCGCCGTCGAGCGGTGGCTGCGGCTCTGGCTGCGGGTGCCACTAGGTAGAAGGCGTTCCTTTCCGCCGGTGCGGAGTTGGCGGCTGTCGCATCGCGCGTCGTGGACAACGCCGTCCGGCTATGCCTCGCCACCGGAGAAAGCGCCAGAATACTGGCGCACTCCAAGACGCTGGCGCGACGGCCACGCGCTGCTGTCGCTTGCGTTTTGGAGTGCGGCGGTATTCCGCCGCTTTTCAGCGCGACCGCTCTACGCTGCGGATGCCACTAAGCTCGGCGTCTCCGTCCGGCCCGAGCTGAAGAACTCCTGGATCGCATCCACCACGTAGAGCTGCGCTTCACGCGATAGCTCAGGATAGATCGGGAGCGCGAGCGTCTCGCGCGCGGCTCGCTCCGTCTCGGGAAGATCACCTTCCCGATAGCCGAGATACGCAAAGCATTGCTGCTGGTGCAGGCCGAGCGGGTAATAGATTGCGGTGCCAATCTGCTGATGGGTCAGATGCTCGCGCAGTTCGTCCCGACGCTCGGTGGCAACGACAAACTGATGGTAGATGTGGTGATTGGTAAGGCGTCGCTCCCGGAACGGCTCCGCGGGTAAGCGGACCTGCTTCGTTAAACCGCGCCGCGTAAACTCTTCGCGGTACACATCGGCGACGCGGCGCCGGGCCGCGGACCAGCCATTCAGATGCGGCAGCTTCACGTTCAGCACGGCGGCCTGGATTTCATCGAGCCGGAAGTTCCCGCCGATGAAATGATGGAAGTAGCGCGGCTCCATCCCATGCTGGCGGCAGATGCGGATCTTATGCGCGAGCTCATCATCGTTCGAGAGGATGAGTCCGGCGTCGCCCGCGGCGCCGAGATTCTTGGAGGGATAAAAACTGAACGAGCCGACCAGCCCCATCGTGCCGGCCTGCGCCGCGCCACCTTGCCTCGGGTATTCGGCGCCGATCGCCTGCGCCGCATCCTCGATCACCGGAACGCCCGCGCGTCGCGCGATTTCGGTGATCGCATCCATGTCACAGCACAATCCAAACAGATGCACGGGCATGATCGCGCGCACGGTTCGTCCGCCGTCGTCAACGAGTCTGCCATCCGCCTGCCGCGCGCATTTCGCGAGGAAGCTTTCGATCGCGGCCGGTGAAATATTGTAGGTGACCGGATCGATATCGACGAAAACCGGCCTCGCTCCGACTCGCGCCACGCAGCCGCCGGTGGCGAAAAACGTGAACGCCGTCGTCACGACCGCGTCGCCCGGGCCGATCTCCATCGCCATCAGGATGGCGAGCAATGCATCGGTGCCGGATGAGACGCCGATGGCATGTTTCGCCCCGCAGTATCGGGCGATGGCCGACTCGAATGCCTCAACCTTTGGGCCGAGAATGAAGTTCTGCGTCGCAAGAATTTCATCGATCTCGGCGCGGAGCGGTTCGGCCAGCGCACGGTGCTGTTCGCTGAGGTCGAGCAACGGCACGTGCATGGGCGCAAAGCATGGCAGTTCCGAGCAGCGCTTCAAACGCGAACTTCAAGCCGGGTGCTGCGCGCGTTGACCGTCGAAGCGCAGTAAGTTAACATCGCTGGCATGTCGCTCCTTCGCGGGCTTTTTTGGCTCGTCCTGTTCGGGTTTTTTACCTTCTGCTTCATCGTGCTCTTCGAGTACGGCACGGCGGATTTTTCGGACGGGTTCAAGAAGGAGTTTGAGCGGGTAAAGGCGTTTGCCATGCAGGCAAGCAAGCCGGCAGACAAGGCGAAGAAGTAGCGTCTTTCTGACGAACCTACGTCGACGATCGTCACCTCCCCTGCGCGGTCATCCTGAGCCGCGGAGACGGCGAAGGACCTCACGTTCTCGCACGTGTCTCAGAGGCGACGCTTGGTCGTCGAAAGACGCTGGAAATTCTTCAACGTCGCTCGTGCCGGCGTGAGGTCCTTCACCGTCTGCGCGGCTCAGGATGACCGCGTTGGGTGTTGGCGACGTTACTCGACGAACTCGACCTCAACATTCCTGTCGACGTAGCCGCGCTTGCGCGCTGTGCCTAGGAACTGCCTGAATCGCGGCGCGCCCCGCGTCGCCGTACTCGATGCTCTCGCGCAAAATGACGGCCAAATCACGACGAACCGCCTGCGGGATGTCTTTGCGCAATACATTGCCCCCGAGCGGCAGTGGCAGGCCGATCTCCCGCTTCCACCATTCACCGAGATCGACGACTTTCGTGAAGCCGCTGCGCGCGTAGGTGAGCTGGCCTTCGTGAATGATCAAGCCCGCAGCTGCGCGCCCGCTCTTCACCGCATCGAAGATCTGATCGAACGGCACCACGACGTAATCGAAGTCACCGAGGTAAGCTGCAGCGCGATATACGCGCTCGTCATCTTCCCCGGCACGGCGATGGTTCGCCCGCGCAGCCATTGCCTGATCTCCTCGTCACTGCGCCGGCGGCCAGCTCCTCTGTTTCGACGCTGACGATCATGGGCCCGTGTCCGTCGCCCAACCTCGCGCCGCACGGCAACAGCGCGTACTTGTCGGTGATGTAGGCGTAGGGGTGGATCAACACGGCCGAGATGTGCAACTCACCGCGCAGCGCCCGCTCGTTGAGCGTCTGAATACCCTCCAGCCGGTGTTCGAACCGATAGCCGCGGAGGTCAATCTTCTCCTCCGCCATCGCGTAAAACATGAACGCATCATCCGGATCCGGAGAATGTCCGAGCCGAAAACGGGCGAATCGGCTGACACGGCGGTCATGCTACGCGGTGAGGCAGGCGGTGCAATTCAACCGCGCGAGAGTGCGCACTCGATGGTAAGGATTGTCGTCCGCAAGCCGCAACCGTCTCTCGCCAAGTGCAATCCACCTCTCCCACGCAGCCTTTAGTCTGCCACGACTGCGACGCGTTGCTCGCCGCTCCCCAGTTGCAGGACGGCGAGAAGGCGATTTGCCCGCGTTGTGTCGGCGTAATCGTCTCGCGCGGTCGCAACTCGCTGCAGCGCACCGCAGCCTTTGCCATGGCTTCAGCCGTGCTCTTCGCGGTCGCGAATTCCTTTCCCTTCCTCACCATGCGTGCCGGGTTCCGCGAGAGCCAGATGTTGCTCTGGGAAAGCGCGACCGGACTCGGGGCGGGAGGGTACCCGGCACTGGCCGCGGCGGTAGCCATCTTCATCATCGCGGCTCCGGCTCTGCTGATCGGCGGGCTTCTCTACATTGTCATGCCGTTGCTCTGGGGACGGCGCCTGCCTGGCACGGTCGCGTTGTGTCGCTGGGTCTTCCGCGCGCGGCGCTGGGACATGACGGAAGTGTTCCTGCTCAGCGTGCTCGTCAGCCTGATGAAGCTCGGCAGTCTGGCGGAGCTCACGCTCGGCACCTCCTTCTGGGCGTTGGTGGCGTTGATCGTTTGCCTGACTGCGGCGGTGGCGTCGCTTCATCCGCGCGACCTCTGGGCGCGTATAGAGGAAGCGCGTCCATGAAACAGCTGCCGACCGAATCCGCCGCCGACTGGGGCGTGGCGCTTTGCCACGTCTGTGGGCTGGCGTCACCACTCCGCGCCGGCCATTGCTCGCGCTGTGACAGTCGCCTTCACCTGCGCAATCGCGACAGCCTGCAACGCACCTGGGCGTTCACGATCGCGTCGCTCCTGCTTTATTTTCCCGCGAATATGCTGCCCATCCTGCGCGTGGAATCGTTCTACGGCACGCAATCGAGCACGATCCTGACCGGCGTGATTCAGTTCTGGGACGAAGGCGATTATCCCGTCGCGATCATCATTTTCGTGGCGAGCGTCGTGATCCCAATCCTGAAGATCATTGCAATCGTCTGGCTATGCTTTGCGGCCACGAAGGGGTGGCAGCCGCGTCAGATGACCAGGCTTTACCGCGTGACAGAATTTGTCGGCCGCTGGTCGATGGTCGACGTCTTTGTCGTCGCGATTCTCGTCGGGGTGGTGCAGCTTGGGTCGACGATTTCGATCCATCCGGGAGCAGGCGCGGTGTCGTTTGCCGCGGTAGTGGTCCTGACAATGCTTGCCGCCATGAGCTTCGATCCACGCCTGATCTGGGACGCGGCCGCGGCACGCGCACAACAAGGCGGACACCAACACTGATGGCGCAGGACGTTGCATTCGAGCCGTCGACAGGGCAGCCGATCGTGAGACCCACCCGTAGGTTCTCGCCGATCTGGATCATCCCCATCGTCGCGGCGGTGCTTGGCGCGTGGCTGGCGTGGAAATACTACGCGTCGCGTGGGCCTGCGATCACCGTGAGGTTTGAAACCGCGGACGGCATCGCGGCCGGCAAGACACCCGTCATGTGCCGGAGCGTGAACGTCGGCACAGTCGAGAACGTTAGCCTAACGAGCGACCTGAAAGGCGTCATCGTGACGATGCAGATGACGGCTCAAGCGACTCGTCTGCTGACCGAGGACACGCAGATCTGGGTCGTTCGACCGCGTTATGGCGCCGGCGGAATCTCTGGCCTGAGCACGCTGGTCTCGGGCAGCTATATCGAGCTCGCACCTGGCGTGTCAGAGGCAGCACGGCGCGAGTTCGTCGGGCTCGAGCAACCGCCAGTCACACCGCAAGGCGTTCCAGGTGTCCACGTCACGCTCATTACCGATGTCGCAGGCGGAATCGCTCCCGGCACCGCGATCACCTACAAAGGCCTGGCGGCAGGGCGGATCGAAACTCGCATCTTTCATCCCGAGAACGGCAAGGTCGAGTTCCGCGCGTTCATCTCCGCGGAATTCGCGCCGCTCGTCCGCACGAACACCAAGTTCTGGAACGCGAGCGGCATCGATATGCAGGTTGGCGCGAACGGTCTGCAGCTGCGCACCGGCACGCTCGAGTCGCTGCTCATGGGCGGGGTCACGTTTGGCCAGGGCGATGGCGCTCCGTCTGGCCCTCCCGCGCCGGATGGCGCCACCTTCGCGCTCTATGGAAGCTTCGAAGACACGAAGAAATTCTCGATGCGGAGCAGCGTTCCGTACCTCCTGCTCTTCACCGGCAGCGCGCGCGGCTTGAACGAAGGCGCGCCGGTGGAATTCCGCGGCGTGCGCATCGGCACGGTCAACGGCGTCTCCTTCCGATATCTGCCTAACAATCCCGAGCGGCGCGTGCCGGTCCTCATCCAGGTCGACCCGAGCTTTATCACCGATCTGCCCTCCGACACCACGGAAGCCGCCGAGAACTTCGTTGCCGATGCAGTGCGCAACGGAATGCGCGCCAGCCTCAAGACCGGCAACCTGCTTACCGGCCAGATGTATGTCGATCTGGATTTCCAAAAGGATGCGCCGCCCGCCACGGTTGCGGAACTCGATGGCTACCGCCTCATTCCGACCACGTCCGGCGGACTCGGCGAGCTCCAGGACAAAGCGACCGCGCTTCTGGACAAGCTCGCCGCGCTTCCGCTGGATGAGACGGTCCGCAATGCGACTGCCGCGCTCGATGCTGTTAAAACAATGTCAGAGACGCTGAGCAAAACCGCCGGTGGCTTCAACGCGGAATCGCCCGTCTATCGTCAGCTCACCGCCACGCTGCGCGAACTCGATGAGACGCTCCGTTCGGTGAAGACATTAGCCGACACGCTCGAGCAGAAGCCGAATTCGCTCATCTTCGGCAAAGGCAAAGCGACACCGACGCCGAGCCCCGCGGCACGAGAGAATCGCAGGCGATAGCGCCAATGCCGAGCCGGCTGGCCAAACAAGCCTGTCATTCCGACCGAAGTGGAGGAATCCCGCTGCAGTACAGCGGGTTTGCCACGGGATCCCTCGACTTCGCTCGGGATGACTGCGGTTGCGTCACCGGTCGGTTCCGATAGTCTGCACGCGATGGCAAAATCCGCTCTCGGCAAAGGTCTTGGCGCGCTGATTGGGACACGCCCGGCCCCGATCGTGCCACCTGCGCCCGCGGACTCTGGCGAGAGCGTGGAGACGGGCGAGCGTGTCCGGCAAGTGCCGCTCACGAGCATCGTCGCCAGTCCGCTGCAACCGCGGACGGAATTCGCCGCAGAAGCTCTGCAAGAGCTCGTCGACTCCATCCGGCAGCACGGAATCATTCAGCCGCTCATCGTGCGGATGGTGGACGGCAAGCATGAGCTCATCGCCGGTGAGCGCCGCTGGCGAGCAGCGCAGCAGCTCGGGTTCATCGAAGCGCCGGTCATCGTGCGTGAAGCGAGCGATCGCGACGTGCTCGAGCTGTCGCTGATCGAGAACCTCCAGCGCGCGGACCTGAACCCGATCGAAGAAGCGCAGGCCTATGCGCGGCTCGCGCGCGAGTTTGAGCTGCGGCAGGAAGACATCGCGCTGAAGGTCGGTCGCAGCCGCGCAGCCGTCGCAAACTCGATGCGGCTCCTCGATCTGCACGAGCAGGTGCAGGGCTGGGTGACGAAAGGGCTGTTAAGCGTGGGTCACGCGAAGGCGCTCCTCGGATTGAAAGCGCCGGACGAGCAGCTCGCTGTCGCGGAGACGATCCTGCGGCGCAGCGCGACCGTGCGCGATGCCGAGCGGCTCGTCGCGAAACAGCTCGGCGGAGCCCGGCGTCGCAGACGACAGACAGTGAATGCGCCGGTCCAATCCGCGCAGCTCGAGGATCTGCAGAACCGGTTGCAGCAGCATCTCGGCACGCGCGTGACCTTGCACCACGGCGAGAAGCGCGGGCGCATCGAGATCGAATACTACGGCAACGATGATCTCGAGCGCGTGTTAAGCGCGCTTGGTCTCGCGACTAGCGACAGCTAGCGCGCGATGGCCACGATCCGTCACCGGCTAACCGATGTTGTCATTCCGAGGGAAGTCGAGGAATCCCGTGGCCACACGAAAAGCTTCCGCTACGGGATTCCTCCACTGCGCTTCGCTCCGTTCGGAATGACAGTGTTCGCTCACTGCAGCCGGCTTGCGACCGCTGTCACGATGGTGGCGATGAGGGCGCGCTTTGTTGTCGCGGCGGCGCTGTTGCTCGCCGGGTGCGGCGAAACCGGGAGCTCGCAAAAAGCCGACACACAGATGATCTGGGAGGAATTCTCCGGCGCGAATGCGCTGCGCCACGTGCAACAGATGGTCGACTACGGACCGCGGCCGCCGGGCAGCGAAGCTCTCGAGCGCACGCGCGTTTACATCATTGATCAGCTCGAACGCGTCGGCTGGGAGGTGACGCGGCAGTCATTCACAGACGAGACGCCGCGCGGGCCGATGACGTTCGTCAATCTGATCGCCACCTTTGCCGCCGCGAAGCAGCCGCCGAGTTTCATCCTCGGCTCTCACTACGACACGAAGTTCTACAGCGACATCCACTTTCTCGGCGCGAACGACGGCGGCTCCAGCAACGGCGTGCTAGTCGAGATGGCGCGCGTGCTCGCGCTGCGGCCGGAGCTCGCTGCGAAAGTGCAGTTGGTGTTTTTCGACGGCGAGGAGGCTTACGTCAGCTTCACCGACACGGACGGCCTCTACGGGAGCCGGCACTTTGCGAAGCAGCTCGTGGCGGAAGGGAAAGCAAAGCAGTTTCGCGGCGGGATTGTCTTCGACATGGTGGGCGACAAGTCGCTGACCATCACGCTTCCGCCCGATTCACCGCGAGAGATCGCGGCCGGCATCTTTGCGGCCGCGGACGCGCTGAACGTGCGGAAGCATTTCACCTATTCGCCCGGCGACATCCTCGACGATCACGTGCCCTTGAACGCGATCGGCATCCCCACGATCGACCTGATCGACTTCGACTTTCCCGCCTGGCACACGCCCGGGGACACCATGGAGCAGATCAGCGCCGAGAGTCTCGACATCGTGGGCTCGGTCGCCGCGCGCTATCTCGCAGAGGTCGCGCTGAAGTGAAACGCGGTGCGCTCGCGCTCCTGTGGATCACTGGCGCATGCGCGGTTGGTCTCGGTTGCAGTGAATTGCTGTATCGCTGGCCCGCGGCGCGCGAGCTGATCGCGCGATCTTTCGGCCGCGGTGAGTTGCTCGCGATCGTCGACGGTCGCGGAATCTACGACTCGGGCATCGGTGCAGACGGAGACGTCGCGCAGCCGATCATCGCGGCGAACCTGCAGCGCGTGTCGCGCCATGAGACGATCAGCGAGGAGGCGATCGCACGCGAGTCCGAGCTGATTGAGTTCCAATTTGGCAATCCGAAGGTTGTCGAGACCGAGCTGGAAGCGTCCGGCCTCTCGGCTGCGACATTGCGCGAGGATATTGCAGAACATCTGCGCGCCGCACAGTGGCTCGAGGACCAGATCGCGCCGGAACTCCTGGCGACAGCCGACGAGTGCCGCGCATTCTACGCCGCCCATCCCGAGCAGTTCGCGCAGCCGCAGCGCTTTCGCGTCAGCCATCTGTTTCTCGCCGCACCTCAAGCGACGCCGCCCGAGATCATCCAAGCCAAGGAGAAGGCGATCAAATCTCTGGCCGCGCGCGTGTCGAAGGGTGAGGACTTCGGCGGGTTGATCGCGGAGTTTTCCGAAGACGAAGCAACGAAGGAGCGTGGCGGCGATCTCGGCTTTTTCTCGGCGGCGCGGATGCGGCCGGATTTTATCGGCGAGATGCAAAAGCTGCGCCCGGGCAAACCGACCGCGCCTGTTCGCTTGCACCTCGGCTTCCACATTTTCCAGCTGACCGACGCCCGGCCCGCGCGACAGATCCCCTTTGAAGAGGTGCAAAGCGAGATCGCTCTGCATCTCACGAACGCGAAGCGCGCTGCCGCCGTTGAGCGGCTCCGCGAACGTCTGTCGGTGGCAGAATTCGTCCGCACCCCGCTCTAAACGCACGCGCCCGGCAGTTCGGGATTGCGCATCAATGCGTTTACCGTGATTTTTCCAGCGTTCGCCGGCTCGCGCTGCGGCGATCTTCTAGGATGTCGCGTCGCACGCAGAAAAACGTTGGTGTAATCGGCCTCGGAATTATCGGGCGCCGAGTGGCGGATAATCTGCGTCGTCGCGGTTTTCACGTGTTCGTCTGGAACCGAACACCGCGGCCATTCCCGAACTTCGTCGGCTCGCCGGCGGAGGTCGCCGAGCTGTGCGACTTCGTCCAAATCTTCGTCTCGGATGACGAAGCGCTGATGCAAATGGTACAGGAGATGAAGCCATCCTTGCACGTGCAGCACGTGATCATGGCGCATAGCACCGTCGCACCGCACACCATGCGGAATGCGGCGGAGATCGTGAAGCGGCGGGGCGCGCAGTTCCTCGATGCGCCATTCACGGGAAGCAAGATCCCGGCGGAGAAAGGCGAGCTCGTCTACTACGTCGCGGGTGACGAAGCGGCGTATCGCCGCGCCAAGCCGGTGCTCCAGGCGAGCAGCAAGGAGATCATCGAGATTGGAGAGATCGGCCAGGCGACGACGGTAAAAATCGCGACCAACATGATCACAGCCGCGACCGTGCAGGCCGCGGCCGAAGCATTGGCGCTGGTCCACAACTCAGGGCTGGCACCGGAGAAACTCACGGCCGCGCTGAGCGGCAACGCGAGCAACTCCGGCACGCTGAGCATGAAGCTGCCGAAGATGATCCAGGGCGACTTCGATCCCCATTTTTCCGTCAAGCACATGCTCAAGGATGTGCAGATCGCAGCGCGCATGGCGCGCTCCCATGGCCTGAAGCTCGGCGCGACGGAGGCTGCGCGCGACAGCCTGCTCGACGAGGCGAACAGCGGCCGGGCCGATCAGGATTTTTCATCGCTGGTGCGCTTCTTCTTCCCAGAAGGTTTACCCGGCGAGATCTCGGCCGCGAGCGAGGGTGATGATGCACAGCAGAAGCTGAACGGCGTCGACGACGAAGCTGCGGCAGAACGGCAGCGCGAGGAGCGTGCATCCAGGGAAGACGACGCGGCGCCGACTGCACGGCAAGCAGAGGAGCGTGCCGCAGCGACGCCTGATGAGATCGATGCTGACAAGCTTCCATCTCTGGAGGGCGAGCGCGGCGAGGGCAAATCGTCGGAAGCGCGGCGGGAAACGGACGAAAACGGGGCGGATCCCGAATCCGACCGTCACGCGGCGCGTGCCATTCCTGCCAATGAGGAGAAGCCGACAACGGCGCTCGCTGAAGAGCCCGCTGACACGTCAGCAACGCAGCCGACAAACCGGCCCGAGAGCGCAGGTGCGAAGGACGACTCGCCGCCTGTCGCGTCCGATCATGAACCAGCAGCTGCGGAGCGCGAGCCTGCTACCGACCGGCGCGAGTCTGCCACCGACCAGCGCGAGCCTGCTACCGACCAGCGCGAGCCTGCTACCGACCAGCGCGAGCCTGCTACCGACCAGCGCGAGCCTGCTACCGACCAGCGCGAGCCTGCTACCGACCAGCGCGAGTCTGCCACCGACCAGCGCGAGC
>CADCTA010000055.1 GCA_902805675.1 uncultured Chthoniobacterales bacterium
TGCAACGAAGTGGAAGATCTTCTCGCTCAGCGTCGCGGCGGCCTGTCTCTACGGTGTCATCCACGATCAGATCACAGTTCGGATCTGTCCGGAGTACTTCACGGTCGCTCACCCGCCGTTCTTTCGACGGTCGAACCGAACTCTGCTCGCGTTGTGCTGGGGTATCGCTGCCATGTGGTGGATCGGTGCAGCATTGGCAGCATTGCGTTTCGTTGCCGCATTGGCTTTGCGAGAAGGGAGAGCGGAACCCGGATCCGCCGCGACGATGCTACGCCGTCGCAGCAGTGGTGGTGTGCAGCGGCTCCTGCGGCTTTGGCTTCGCAAGGCCGCCCTGCTGTTCTCCGGCTGTATCCGCACGGCAAGGTTGGTGCCGTGCGCGTGGTTGTTCTTTCGGCCTGCGCGCTACCGTTGATCTACTCCCGCGCGAGTGGCGCCTGACGAGAGTCCTACCGCGGCGGGAACTCGAACTCTGCCTTCTTCTTGTCCTTCGAAAGCTTCAGATATGCGCCGAAGTTTGAGCCGCGCTTCGAGACGAAGCCTTCGATGAGACCGGTCTTGCCCATCTCGACGAGACGCTCGGCTTCTTCGGCCGGGATCTCTTTGCCGCAAAGATTGCGTTTCAATTCGAAGACCACGCGCGGCGAGCCATCGGCCTGCGGCTTCGCGACGACGAACGCGTCCTCCGTTTGATACAGATCGCCGTCATGCACTTTGCTCTCGCTCAGCTTCACCGCCTTCGTCAGATCGAGCGGAGCTTTCGGCTTGCGTGGTGCGCGTCCGTTGGCGCCCTTCGCACCAGGCTCGCGCGGCTTCCGCGGCGGGAATTCCCAATTGATCTTTGCGCCCTGACGCA
Source organism: uncultured Chthoniobacterales bacterium (assembly GCA_902805675.1). Lineage (GTDB taxonomy): Bacteria > Verrucomicrobiota > Verrucomicrobiia > Chthoniobacterales > UBA10450 > JACCTI01. The sequence goes on from CADCTA010000055.1 coordinate 854, forward strand.
TCAGGAAGGCGTCGAACGGCCGGCCCTTCTTGGAGGTGAAACCTTCGATCAAATCCGTCTTGCCGCGTTCTACGAGCTGGATGGCGTGCTCCCGCGTAACCGGCTTCTGGCACATCAGGCGGCCGACTTTAAAGACTTCCTTCCAGCCGTCGCCTTCGCGCTGACGCAAGACGTAGCTGGTCGGCGCTTCGCAGAGCTCGGCGCCTGTCTTCGGGTCGGTCCAGAAAGGCGTGAGCTCGTTCAGGTCGACCTTGTTGCCGAAGTCGAGCTCTGCCTTTTTCGAGCCGGGGTTCTTCTCGTCGTCGACGATCTTGATCTTCGATGGAAAGCGGTTGCCGGTCTTCGCTGAAACGAAGCCATCGAGCGGCCCGATCTCGCCTTCAGCGACCAGCTCACGCACCTCGTCTTCCTCGATCTTGCGGCCGCTCATTACCTTGTAGATCATGAGCTTGCCGTCTTGCGATTTGTAGCCGCGCAACGTCTCGACGAGCGGCTTGCCGTCCGTCGGCGAGATGATCTCCGTCTCGCGCGAGTTGGTGTCGTCTTCCTCGAAGTTCTTCGTCCGATCGACGATTCCCTTCGTCACATCCACAATCTCGGACATGAAATCGTCGCGGCGGAACTTACCGTGCTCCATCTGGCGGAGCTTGTATTCCCACTCGCCCGTCATGTCGGGTTTCGTCAGCGCATCGGCGTGCACCGCAGCGAGGAACTGCAGCAGCGATTCCGCTTTGGTCGTCGGAACGAGCTCGCGCTGATTGCGCTCGAGGTATTTCTGATTGATCAGACCCTCGACCGTATCCGCGCGCGTGGCTGGCGTGCCGAGGCCGCGTTCCTTCATCGCTTCGGCCATGCTCTCGTCGTCGACGAGCTTGCCGGCACCTTCCATCGCTGAAAGCAGCGTCGCTTCTGTGTAGCGCGGCGGCGGCTTGGTCGTTTCGCTGTGGAGATCGGCGGAAACCGTTTTGGCGGATGCGTTGTCTTCCGGCGAGAGCGCCGGTAATGCCTTCGAGTCCGGCGTGCCGTCATCGACCGTCGTTCGCCCGTAAACCGCGAGCCAACCTGGAGCAGTCAGCACCTTGCCTTCTGTTTTGAACTGGTGAGCGGACGCCACGGTGCTAATGCGCGTCGTAATGTCGAACTCCGCCGGGGGGAAGAACGCGGCGACGAAGCGCCGCGCGATCATGTCGTAAACCTTGCCTTCCATCTCATCGAGATTCTTGGGCTCGGTCGTCGTCGGGATGATCGCGAAGTGATCGGAGATCTGCGCGTTGTTGAAAATGCGCTTGTTAGGCCGGAGCCAGCCGTGCTCCAGAACAGTGTGACCGTGTTTGCCGAGATCGCCGGAAAGACTGCTCAACGTCTCGCGACAGGTCTGGATGTAATCTTCCGGCAACGCGCGCGAATCCGTTCGTGGATATGTGATCACCTTGTGCCGCTCGTAGAGCGCCTGCGCGATCTGCAACGTGCGGCGCGCCGAGAGACCGAAGCGGTTGTTCGCTTCGCGCTGCAGCGTGGTCAGATCATAGAGACGCGGTGAAGCTTGGGTGGAAGACTTCTTCTCTTCCGTGACAGCAGCGATCGGCTGGTTCTGACACGCGGCGAGGACCGCCTCGGCTGTTGCCTTGTCCCAGACGCGGTCAATCCGATCGTGCTCGTCGTTCGCATCCTTCTTGAAGTTCGCGCGCTGGTAGACGCCTTCGTAGTTTCCCTTCGCGACATCGAACCTCGCCGTCACGCGCCAATACGCCCGCGCTTTGAAGTTTCGGATCTCGAGCTCGCGGCCGAAGACGATCGCCAGCGTCGGCGTTTGCACCCGCCCGACAGACGCCACGTTTTTGCCGCGCGAACCGAACATCCGCTTGGTGATGGCGCGCGTGCCATTGATGCCGATGAGCCAGTCGCTTTCGCTCCGGGACCGCGCCGCATCCGAGAGTCCGGCCATCTGCTCGCCGTCGCGCAGCTTTTGGAACGCTTCGCGGATTCCCTGCGCGGTCATCGTCTGCATCCAGGCCCGCTTCACCGGCAGCTTTGATTTGGTCAGCCGATAGATGTTATCGAAAATCAGCTCGCCTTCGCGACCGGCGTCACACGCGTTCACGACTGAATCGACGTCTTTCCGCGCGAGCAGCTTCTTGATTTGATCGTAGCGACTCTTCGAGTCGGCGATCGGCTTCAGGCCAAATTTCTCGGGAATGATCGGCAGCGTCTCGAGTCGCCAGAAGCCGTACTTCTTCTTGTCGATGTCCTCCGGCATCTCGAGTTCGACGAGGTGACCGACGGCCGAAGTGATAACGAACTTGTCGTTCTCGTAGTGGTCTCCGCTCTTCGGCACGTTGCCGAGGGCCTTGGCCAGATCGGCGGCGACGCTGGGCTTTTCAGCGATGATCAGTGACTTGGACATTTTGGTGCGGCACCTCGAAAGGTGAACCCTGAAACCAGCAGCACGTTGCGGGCGAGCTTACCCGAGCTTGACGAAGTACTTGCCGGGCAACTGTTTGACGAGCCGTTTTAGCTCAAGGCGCAGGAGGGTAGAAGAGACGTTGCCGCTTGGCAAATCGGATTTGGTCGCGATGTCGTCGATCGAAGTCTCGGTCGCCTCGATGGCATCGTAGACGCGGCGCTCGTCTTCAGTGAGCGTCGGGAGCGGCCGCGCGGCAGCTTGCGGCGATGGCTTTGCCTCCGGCAGAAGCACCTCCAGGTCGTCGAGGATATCGCTCGCTTCCATGACCAGCTTTGCGCCCTGCTGGATGAGGCGATTAGAACCGTGAGCCGTGGGCGCGTTGATGTGGCCGGGCACGGCGTAGACGGTGCGGCCCTGCTCCAGCGCCTGTGAAGCGGTGATCAAGGCGCCGCTGTTTAGACCGGCTTCAACGACGAGGATGCCGTGGCTCCAGCCGCTGATGATGCGGTTCCGCATCGGGAACGTCTGCCGGTCCGGTTCGACATCCATCGAGAACTCCGAGACCACCGCGCCGTTGCCGCTCGCGATCTTTTCCGCGAGCCCGGCATTTTCAGGCGGATACAACTTTCGCAGCCCTGAACCGATCACCGCGATCGTGCGCCCTTTCGCCGCGAGTGCACCCTGATGCGCGGCGGTGTCGATCCCACGAGCGAGTCCGCTCACGACCGTCAGCCCAGCATAGGCGAGTTGATACGATAGCTTCTTCGCGCACTCGCTCCCGTAATGCGTCGTGCGGCGTGAACCGATCACGCCGATCGCGTGCTGATCGCGCTCCATCAGCTCGCCCCAGACATAGAGCACGATCGGCGGTGCATGGATCTCGCGCAGCTGCCGCGGATACATGGGCGAGTCGGCGGTGATAACCTGCGCGCCGAATTCCCGCACGCGCTGGAGCTCAGCAGGAAGATCGACAATGCTTTCCCAGCCTGTGATCTGCTCGACGACCTCAGCGCCAATGCCATCCACGGCCCGCAAAGCGCTGCCGCGCGCCGACAAGATGCGCTCCGGCGTTTCGAAGACCTGCAGCAGCTTCCGCAGCCGCACCGGTCCCATCGTCGGCAGCATGTTCAGAGCGATGCATGCTTCGGTCGAGTTCACGATGCAGGAGAGGCGAGGCGAACCTATTCCACGCAACGGGCGTCGTCACACCTGTAACGAGCGCGACATCGCGGATGCCAGCCAGGTTAGTTGACGACTTAGAATGGAATCTCGTCGTCGTCCGGCTCGGATGGTGCCGGTCGTGGAGGCGGAGCGCTGGAACGGCTTCCTCCGCCGCCACCACCACCGCTACTTCCGTACGATCTCCCGCCACCGCCGCCGCTGCTCGGTCCCTCGTCGCCTTCGCCGCCGCCCTGGCGACCGCCGAGCAACTGCATCGTCTCGCCGATGACGCGGAGCTTGGAGCGCTTTTGGCCGCTCTGCTTGTCGTCCCAGCTATCGAGCTGCAGGCGGCCTTCGATGAGAACCGGCCGGCCCTTCTTTAGATACTCGCCCGCGATTTCAGCGAGCCGCGCCCAAAGGACAACGTCGACGAACGTGACCTCTTCGCGCTTCTCGCCGCCTTCGAGGCTGTATTGCCGGTTAACGGCAAGGCCGAGATCGCAGACCGCGCTGCCTTTCGGCGTATACCGAACCTCCGGGTCGCGGGTGAGGTTTCCGACGAGAATGACTTTGTTGAAACTAGCGGCCATCCTGCCGTTCTAGATCAACTACTTCTCCGCCGCGACTTTTTTCGAGCTCTGCTCCGTTTTCGGTTTCAGGCGCTGGTAGTGCTGACGGTAGACTTCCGGGTCGAGCTTGAACTTCGACCGTAGCTTGGTGATGAGCTGCGAGTCGGCGTGGAAAATGAAGTTAACGAAATGCCCGGCATCGAGTTCGCCGGCCTGATAGGAGAACTGCCGCTTGTCCATCTTCTGGACCTGCTCGATCTGCGCGCCTTCCTTCTGAAATTCGTCCTCGAGGCGATCGACGATGTCCTTGATGGTGTCTTCTTTTCCCTGCGCGTTCAGGACAAGTAATGCTTCGTAGCGGTTCTTCATGATTCCGGATTTTTGTTGAACGTGTTCATCGCGGAAACGACGCTTTTGTCAATCGCCACTTTCACCGCCTCGGCCGCGCGCGTGACCGCTTTTTCGACCGCTGGCATCTCTTCTTCGAAGAACCGGCCGAGCACCCAATCGGTTGCGCCAGCCCTCGGTGGCGAGCCGATTCCGATGCGGAGCCGCGCGACTTCTTCAGTGCCGAAGTTCACGATGATTGACTCGAGACCGTTGTGCCCGCCCGGGCTGCCTTTCAACCGCAGACGCAAGCGCCCGAGCTCCAGCGCCATCTCATCCAACACTACCAGCGTCTCAGCGGGCGCGATCTTGTAGAACTGCGCAACGGCGAGCGCGGGACCGCCGCTGCGGTTCATGTATGTCATCGGTTTGACGAGCAGCACGCCGTCGAGTTTAGCCCAGTATGCGCCCCACTTGGCGGCGCGTTCCCATTGCACGCGCGCGTCCGCCACAAGCCGATCCAGGACCGCAAAGCCGATGTTGTGGCGGGTACGATCGTACTCGACGCCGGGATTGCCGAGGCCGACAACCATCCGGATCGGTGCAGGCTCCACCTGCAAAAATGGCTAGGCGAGTGGAAGCAAGCGCTGCGCTTACTTCTTCGCGGCTCCGCCCGCTGCGTCGGCGTCGTCCTTCTTCGCGGTGATGACTTCCGGCGCGCTCGGCGTGGTAGCCGCAGGCGTGGCATCGTCAGCGACGGTCGGGGCCATGACGGAGAACGCGGTCAGCTCAGCCGGGTTGGTGATCGTGACACCAGTCGGGAGCGGGATATCGCGCACGTGGATCGCGTCGCCGATGTTCAACGCCGAGACGTCGACGGTGATCACATCCGGCAAGTCGCGCGGCAGACACTCGATCGAGAGCGAACGCAGGCTTTGCTCGAGCAGGCCGCCGAAGTTCTTCACGCCGTTTGGCGTGCCGGTCGGCTCGAGAGGCACGTCCGCTTCGACCATTTCGTCCATCGAGATCGCGTGGAAATCGATGTGAAGGATGTCGCCACCAATCGGCGCATGCTGCACTTCCTGCACCATCGCGAGGCGGTTGGTCCCCTCACCTTCGATCGCCAGTTCCACGAGAATGTTTTCGCCCGCTGCATGGCTGAGCAGCGCGCTGATCTCGCGCTTGGAAACCTGCAGCGCCTCGGGCTGCGCTTGCGAACCGTAGATCACCGCTGGCACCGCGCCTGTTGCTTTGAGTTTGCGAACTGCCGAACGGCCGATGCCGCTGCGACGTGACGCTGCGAGTTTAACTTGTGTTGCCATGGTGAGTGCTAGCTGGTGCCGTTATCGATGTTGAACAGCGACGACACGGACTCGTCGTTGTGGATTCGCTTGATGCCTTCGCCGAGAAGCTCGGAGACGCAAAGCACGGTAGTAGTAAATCCTTCCACCGTTCGCACAGGGGTGCTGTTGGTCGTTACTAATTCTTCGATCTGTGAGTTTTGCAACCGCGGAATGGCCACGTCGACGAGGACGGCGTGGGAGACGCCGGCATAGATATTGAGGGCGCCGCGCTCCTTCAGGATGGTGGCGGCGGACGTTAAAGTGCCGGCGGTTTCGGTCAGATCGTCGACGAGCAGCACGTCGCAGCCTTCCACATCGCCGATGACGTAAAGCGCTTTGGTCTCTGTCGCGCTCTTTCGTTGTTTCGCGACGATCGCGAGGTTCGCGCCGAGCGCCTGCGAGTAGGCCGACGCCATTTTCAGGCCACCCACATCGGGCGAGACGACTACGGTTTTGTTCGTGAGCCGCGTGCGCAGGTACTTAATCAGCACCGGCATCGAATAGAGATGGTCGACGGGAATATCGAAAAAGCCCTGCACCTGCTGCGCGTGTAGATCCATCGTCAGAACGCGGTTCACGCCGGCTGCATAGAGGAGATTGGCGACCAGCTTGGCGGTAATGGGGACGCGCGGCTTGTCCTTACGGTCCTGGCGCGCGTAGCCGAAGAACGGAATGACGGCGGTAATCCGGTAAGCACTCGCCCGCCGCGCCGCATCCACCATGATGAGCAGCTCCATGAGGTGCTCGTTCGTAGGAGGCGAGGTCGGCTGAATAATGAAAACGTCGCGACCGCGGATGTTCTCCTCGATCTTGACGTAGGTTTCCCCGTCGGGAAACGAGCTGATCGTGGCCGCCCCGAGTGGGGTTCCGATTCTGTCGCAGATCCGCTGCGCGAGTTCCCGGTTCGCCGAGCCGGCGAAAATCTTCATCTCTGGTTCGCGCAGCGCCATAATTAAGGGCCGCTAACTTAGGCGCGCGCGCAGAGCATTGGCAACGGCTCATTGCTCGTCCGTGCCGAAAGCGGCGGCGACCAGCGCCGGGTTACCGTGAGATCTCGTAAGCCGCTGCTGGCCGGAGGATCGCGCTTTCGGGAAATACGCTGCGCGCAACCGCCACTATTCTGCTCTCCTCGCCCTCACGGCATCGATCGGGAAGGGCGCTCCGACGGTGTGGCGGTTTCCCTTCGCATCACCGCCGCCACGGCCGCGCTGATGATCATCCCACTGATCAGGCTGGCAAAGAACGCCATGCTTACCTGACCGGCAGCACTCGGCTGACTCTCGGGCGCTGAGTTCGCGGCCAGGAACGCTGGGTTGATCGCGCTGAAGTAGATCGAAAAGAACAGCGCCCCGAGGAGCGACAGGACGAGCGTGACAGCCGCGCCTACCAGCATGCCTTGGGTGAAGCTAAGCCTTCCTTCGCACTCTCTTCGAGCCGCGCGGATTGCACCGGTAATCGCAAGAATCGGGAAAATAATGCCGACGAATCCAGTGTAGCGCCCGACTTCCATGCGGCTGGTGTGAAAGCCGAGGAGATACTCGAGGAGTGTCCACGCCGCGGCGCCGCCCGCCGCCGCCGACCCAAACAGAATTGCGCGTTTCATCATTGTGTTGCCTCCATCATTCCACCGGCACGCAGCACCAGAGGTCGAAGCGTTTTGCTGTTTCAACCCTGCGCGGGACGCGCCGGTAAAGTTCCTCCGCAGCGTCATTGCGCAGCTGCAGCCCTGCCGCCGGGAGCCAGCTCTTGAACATCACATTCCAGGCTTGATCGACTGCTTTCATGTCACCCCGCACGTGATGACGAGCCCAGTTCCCTGCCGGCCGCGTCATAACGCCAATGCCATCGGGTGGTTTCACACCAGCGGGGATTTCGAGCCTGAACTCGTATCGGCAGCGCGCGAGGGGCGTGACTTCCGGATCGTCGCGTGAAGCTCCCGCCAGCCGGCCGTCGCCTAACGGCAGACCTTCAGCGGCCGCCCACCGTGCCAGCTTTTCATATGCCTCGATGAGCACTTCGGGACGAACGTACCCGCCGATCGCGCGTGATACGGCCAGTTGTTTTTCCGGCCGGTGCACGATCTCGACGGCGAAGTCGTCCGGCACGGCCGGCGCCTCGCGCAGAAAGTATCGCGAGACCTGCATGGTCTCCGACGCATCGGGTCTTACCGCCCAGAATGCCCCCTGATCAAACGCCACCGGGTTCGTGCCGAAGTGCCTCCGGAACGCGCGGGAGAAAACGGCTGCCGATCGGTAACCACACTCGCTCGCGATCCGCTTCCACGAGGGCTGCGGTGCGCGGCGGGCCAGGCTGAGCGCCCGTTCGAGCCTCAGCCTTGTCGTGAAGCCATGAACGGTCTCGCCGACGAGCGCGTGGAAGATACGATGGAAATGGTGCGGCGCGATGCAGGCGACGCCCGCTAGCACCTTCAGACTAGGGGCCGACCCGATGTTCGCATCGACGCACGCAATCGCGCGGTTGATGCGATCCTCGTAACGCTCGCTCTGAGATGAGCTTCTCGATCCCATGGGGTCGAGGAGCAGGCTAGATGTCAGCCGCCGCTCAGCCAGTCAGAACCGTTGATCTTTCTTGCTGAAATCGCGGCCTACGAAGGTCGCGTCGCACCTCCGCACGGATGCGGTGCCGCAGGCGGCACGAGATAAGCTAAACAAGACTGGCGTATGACAGATTACATCCGCCGCCTTCTGCTGAATGTCTTCGGACTCGGCAAGCCGGTCATCGTAAGCACTCGCCGGCTGCACCGCGGCTAGTTCGCGTCTGCGCTTTGCGCGTCAGGTGCCGGACTTCGGTGCCAGCGCAGCGAGGATCGCATCGAACCGCGCGTCATCGCGCAGCGGGTCGAACTCTCCCGCAAGTTTGAGCACGCCATACGACGGTGCGCCTGGTAGCGCCGTCGCCCTTTGCAGAACCTCCAGCGCCCTTTCCGTCTCTCCGCGCGCGCACCAGACACGGCAGGCACTCTCCGTGCGCCGTCAGCGCGGCGCCGCAGGTGGAACAGGAAGCAAGCGCAGCAGGCAGTGATTTAGCGAAGGGTCCGGAAATCTGCGCGTCTATTCAGTCGCACCCGCCGGCGCGATCAGCTTTTCAAACCGCGGATCGTTGCGCAACGGGTCCCATTCCCATCGCAACCGGAGATCCTGCAGGCTCACACTGTAATGCGCGCTATCGGTGGCGTGCGGCGTGTGCAGAAGCCGCTCGATCAACGCGAGCGCGAGATCACGCTCGCCCACACGCGTGTAGATCAACGCGAGATAGCCATTCATGAGAGGTCCATCGACGGCATCGCGCGACTCGGGTTTCAACTCGACTGCACGGCGCCCTTCCGCGATGGCCGCCTCTTTGCGTCCCATGAACGCGTAGAGCAGGCCCAGGTTTGCATGGCGCGCCGCATCCTGCGGCGCTTCCTGCACCGCGGCCTCGAAGCTTGGACGGGCTGCTTCGAACTGACTTTGCGCGGTCGCTTCATCGCCGCGGGCGAGCGCCGCGCATCCAGCGAAGTACGACTTCGGCAGCGGCCCGCCTTGCAGATACGAGAGCTCGGCGGCGGGCGCAGCCGCCAGCACCGTCTCTGCGCCAGCGAAGTCCCGTTTGATCATGGAGACATCCCAGCGGCCCGCTGTGACTACACCGTCCGGGTCACTACCTGGCGGCGCGGTAGCGAGCAATGCCTCCAGTTCGGCCGTGCTCCCTCTCCAGAAGTAATAGATGTAGGCAACCTGGATGCGCACCGAGATCGAGCCGGGCGCGAGCCCGTGCAACCGCTCACCGGCGCGCGCAGCTTCCGCCCAGTTCCGCACTGCGCCGTGCACGTAGACGAGGTTGCGCACGATGTTCGGGTTCTGCGGATCGGTGGCTTCCATCTGGCGGAAGGTCGCGACCGCTTCCTCCCATCGGCCTTCGCGCCGTGCGATCGCGCCGAGGATCGTTCCGACTTCGCTATTACTGGGCATCAGCGTCTGCGCGACGCGGAGTTCCTGCACCGCGCGCGCGTAATCCCTTTCCAGCCAATAGAGGAACAGCCCGCGCGCGAAATGTGCTTCGCCGAGCTTCGGCTGGAGGCGTAGCGATTCCTGTATCTCCGCCGCGGCGCGCTGCTTCCACGCATCCGTCGGCTCATAGAAGTGGTAGATCCGCGCCGCGACCGCCGCGAGCCGCGCCCGCGCAACCGCAAACGCAGGATCAAGCTCGACCGCCTGCTGATAAAGCTGCACCGCCGTCTTGTAATCCTCGAACCGCGTGTCCGGATTGTACTCGAGTTGGCGCGCCTTCAGGTAAAGAACGTAGGCGTCCGCATTGTCCGTAAGCTTCCTCTCGACCGTCGCTTTTTCCTCGGGGCTCAAGGTCGCGTGCAAGGCGCCCGCGATCTCCTTCGCCAGCTCGCCCTGCAGGGTCAGCGCATCGGAGATGGCCTTATCGTACGACTCGGCCCAAACGTGCCGATCGTCGCGCGCATCGATCAATTGCACGGCCACGCGCACGCGGTCGCCGCTGCGCCGCACCGTTCCTTGCAGAACGTGCGCCACGCCGAGTTGCCCGGCGATCTCGCGCACGCTGCGATTCTCCGCGTTGCGGAACTGCATTACGCTGGTGCGGCTGGTGACTTTCAGGTCCGCGATCTTCGCCAGGCTGGTGAGGATCTCATCCTGCACGCCATCGGCGAAATAGGAGTTTGTCTCGTCTTCGCTCAGGCTGGCGAACGGCAGCACTGCAACAGACTTGGCTGGAGGAGCCGCTTCCACGCGGTCACTCTCGTCCCGCGGGCCGAGCGCGAGGTATGCGGTCACCGCCAGCGCGCCCAGGACCGCCGCGACGGCTGCGAGCCTGGAGCGTTTGCCCGCCCCGGCATTTTCCAGGCTGGCGCGACACGCTTCCAGCTCGGCCATTAATTCCCGGGCCGAGGCGGGCCGCTCTGCCGGATTCACTGATAAAACGCCGCGCAGCAGGTGAATGACCGGCTTGGGAATCTTCCGCTCGGCGAGTCTGGCCACCGGCAGCGGGAGCTCGGTTTGGCGCCGGCGGATTTCATCGATGCTCGTGCCTTCGTACGGCGCCTCTCCGGTCAGCGCGTACCAGAGCGTTACGCCTAACGAGTAGATGTCGGAGCGCGCGTCGGCCGGTGCGCCGGAGAATTGCTCCGGGCTCGCAAAGGCCGGCGTGCCAACGAAGCCGCCCTGGGTCAGGTCCATGTCGTTGCCGCTGTCCGAGACTGCTTTGGCCAGGCCGAAATCGATCACCTTCACGCTCGCCTGGTCCACGGCCGCATCGCTCCGCGTCAGCATGATGTTTCCCGGCTTGAGATCGCGGTGGACGAGACCATGCGAGGCGGCGGCGACGAGCGCGGCAGTCACCTGCATCGCGACGTCGAGGGCCATCTCGACCTTCATCGGCCCGTCCCGCCTAACGAGGCTGTCGAGCGTTTCGCCTTCGACCAGTTCCATCGCGTAGTAGCAACGATCCCCCTCCCGCGTGGCGCCGAACTGGAAGACGCTGGCCACATTTGGATGATGCAGCGCGGCCGCCGCGCGCGCTTCGCGCAGAAAACGCTCTCGGACCGGCTGCTCGTTGCCGGCCGTGCGCGGCACATCGATGACCTTCAACGCCACGCTCCGGTTCAACACCTTGTCGACGGCGCGGTATGTCACGCCCATCGCACCGCGGCCGAGCTCGCAACGTGAGCCGTCCCCGCGCCGCGCGATCACGTAGTCGCCGAATCCCGAAGGCTCGGTCTCCACAGGAGCGTCATCGAACCCGAGCTTCACGAGGCAGGCGAGGCAGTCGCCGGTCGGCCCTAACGAGATGCCGCAGGTCGAGCAGAGTGAAGTCGCGGTTTGTGCGGCTTCCATGCCCTCGGCTAACCGCGCGTCAGCACTCGGAAGAGCTCGTGCAGTTCGCCATCGACGTCGGCTTCGTTCACAACCGTCTGCCGGACGCCGGCGCGCAGCAGTTCGCGATAACGGGTGCGCAGGCGGGTGACGTGGCTGCGAAGGGTTGGCGCCGCGATGCCGATCTTCTCGGCCAGCTGGTCATAGGTCGGCAACGGTTCCGCGCTGCCGGTGAGGAACACTCTGAGCTGCTGGAAGAGCCCGCGCTTGCCGTCCCGTTCATACTCACCCGCAAGCTGCTCCAGGCTCGTGCGGACTACCGCCTCCGCCCAGCTCCGCTCGAAGAGGCGATCCTCACTTAACTCGCCAGTCGCGGAGTGGGTTTGGAAAACTGATTCGGCGGCATCGACGCGCGCCTCGTCCAGCGGCAGAAAATTCTCGGCGCCGCCCCGTTTCAGCCGATTGGCGTGCGTGTAGGCGTCGGCCAGGAAGTTCTTCAGCGCCGCGAGCAGGAACGAACGGAACCGACCCTTCTGCGGATCGACCCGCGCGTAGATCTCGTTCTCGATCAGATGCACGAAAAAGCTCTGCGTCAGGTCCTGCGCATCGTGCACCGAGTAGCCACGCGTCCGCACGAAAGTGTAGAGCGGCGTCCAGTACGTCTGGCACAGCTCGGCCAACGCGGCGCGCGCCCGCTCGGGCTCTGTTTCCCCACAGGCCGCCGCGGCGATCACGCTCCAGTGCGTGGCCGCGAAGGGATCGTCCTGTCGCGTGTCGGTAACCGGCAACGAACTCACTGGCCGCCTTTACCAAAATCAACGGAAGAAGCCAAGGCTGCAGAATTTTTTACGAATTCTTGCAGCACACGCGCGGAAACGCCGTTGGAAACGCCAAACCGCAACTAACGAACCATGAAAAAATCCGCTTCTACACTTATCCTGTTCCTAGGTTCCCTCCTTCTTCCCTTTTCCTCGTTCGGACAGGGAAGTCTCACCCCGCCCGGGCCACCCGCTCCGACGATGAAGACGCTCGACCAGGTCGAAGCGCGCACGCCGCTCAACGCCACGAACACGCCCGGTAACGAAAGCGTCGAGTTCATCATTACGCGACCAGGCAGCTACTACCTGACGGGCAATCTGGAGGTAACCAAGGCACAGGGCATCTACGTCGAGCAGGCAGGAGTGACGATCGACCTGAACGGCTTCGAGATCCGGCGCACCGCGGGCTCAGGCGGCTCCGGTATTTTCATCCCGACATTCTCTGAACGCTGCACGGTCAAGAACGGCTCCGTGGTGGGCTTCGGGGTCGGGATCGATTCCCCGGGCTTTCTTTTCGGGTCGCCCGCTCGAGGAGGCTCCTTTTCGTACCTCCGATTTTCCGGCTGCTCGGCCTTCGGTCTGCGGGCCGGCAGGGCATCCACCATCGAGAACTGCGAGGCGGTGGGAAATGGCGGCACTGGTATCTTCGCGAGCATCGGCTCCACGATCCGTGACTGCTCGGCCCGCGAGAATCTCGGCAAAGGCATCGATACCGCCGCGGGCTGTGTCATCCAGCGTTGCGCTGCCACGCGCAACGACGGTGGTGGGCTGGAGACCGACGACGGCGGTCTCGTTACGCAGTGCACCGTCCGTGAGAACAGCGGCGAAGGCATCAATGTTGGCGCCGGGTCAACCGTCCAGGGATGCACCGCGACTTCGAGCGCTGCGAACAACATCCGCACCGCGGGTGGCTGTCTGGTGCTGGAAAACAACAGCCGCGGCGCGTCGGGCTCGGGCATTTTTACCGACGGCACCGACAGCCGCATCGAGGGGAACGCGACCTCGGGCAACGTCACGGGCATCAGAGTGACGGGGACCTCGAACCTGATCGTCAAGAACAGCGCCGGGGATAACGCCAGCAATTACAACATCGTCCCGGCAAACAAGATCGGGGTGGTCTTCACGCCGAACAACAGCAGCGCCTCAGGCGACATCGGCGGCGGCCTCAGCGCGGGCGCGGTCGATCCTTGGGCGAACTTCGCGTTCTGAGTGTGATCTCCCTCCGCCACCACATCGGCACCGCTATCTCGCTTCCATGAAAAACCGCATCCTCATCGCGCTTGCGATCGCCCTCGCCGTTTCGATTGCGGTGGAGAGTCGCGCAGCCACGAACATCAACGACACCAACGCCTACTCCTACGGTGCGAACGTCGGCTACATGAACTGGCGCGCCGACGGCGCCAACGGGGTCGTGCTTGGCCGATACATCACCTCCGGGTTCATCTACGGAGCGAACATCGGCTGGATCAACATGGGTGACGGGACCCCTGACAACGGCATCCAATATTCGAATGCGAGCGCCAGCGACTTCGGCGTCAACACGATCGCGGACCCAAGTGTGCCTGGAGAGTACTACCTCCGCGGCTACGCCTACGGAGCGAACGTCGGCTGGATTCACTTCGAGAACACCGGCAATCCACGCATCGTCCTCTCCAATAATCGGCTGCGCGGCTACGCCTACGGCGCGAACATCGGCTGGATCAATCTCGACGACCTGAACGTGTTCGTGCAGGCGAACTCGATCGACCCCGGCGCGGACACGGATGGCGACGGACTGACCGATGCCTGGGAGTACATCTACTTCGGCAATCTCGGCATGGACGGCACCGGCGATCCGGATGGCGACGGCGAGGACAACCTCTCGGAGTTCCGGTCGAACACGATCCCGACCGACATCACTTCCGTCACCCGCAGCGCCCGCGCTCTCAACATCGCCACCCGCCTGCGCGTGCTCACCGACGAGAACGTGCTGATCGGTGGATTCATCATCAGCGGGTCCGAGCCGAAGCGGGTGATCATCCGCGCGATCGGCCCGTCCATTCAGGCAGAGGGCGCACCGCTGCCCGGCCGGCTCATCGATCCTTTCCTGGAGCTGTATCAGCAGGGCAACCCCGATCCCGTCGGGACGAACAACAACTGGAAAGAGACGCAACAGGGCGAGATCGAGGCGACAGGAGTTGCGCCGAGCGAGGACGCGGAGTCGGCCATCGTGCGCACTCTGAACCCGGGCAACTACACCGCGGTGGTGAGCGGCGTCTCGGGCGGAGTGGGCATCGGCCTGGTCGAAGTCTATGACCTTGCTGCGCCCCAGCCGGCGAAACTCGCCAACATCGCGACCCGCGGCTTCGTCGATCGCGGTGATAACGTGATGATCGGCGGCTTCATCATCGGCGGCGGACTGGGGACAAACTCCAGCGGTACCGCGAGGCTCCTCATCCGCGCGCTCGGGCCCTCGCTCGGCGAAGCTGGCGTAGCGAACGCGCTCGCCGACCCAACGCTCGAGCTCGTGAACAGCAACGGCGACACGCTCGCGAGCAACAACAACTGGCGTGACAGCCAGCAGGCCGAGATCGAAGCCACCGGCATCCCGCCGTCGAACGACCTCGAAGCTGCGATCGTGCGGACAGTCTCCGCGGGCCTTTACACCGCCATCGTGCGCGGGGTGAACGACGGCACCGGGGTGGGCTTGGTCGAAGTGTACAACCTGCCGTGATCGATCCACGGCACGTCCCTTCCGCCTCACCCGTTGTCCGACAAACAACTATGAACACACGCCTGCTCGTTCTTCTCGCGCTGCTGCCAGCTCACGTTGCCTTTTCACAAGGCGCGTTGAACCCGCCTGGACCGCCGGCGCCGACCATGAAAACCCTCGACCAGGTAGAGGCGCGCACTCCGATTGGAAGCGCTCAGACGCCCGGCGATGCGACGGCTGAGTTTATCATCGGTCAGCCTGGAAGTTACTACCTGACGGGCAACATCGGCGTCGCGAAGGCGCAGGGAATCCGCATCACTGCCGCCGGGGTCACGCTCGACTTGAACGGCTTCGAGATTCGTCGCACCAACGGAACGGGCGGCGACGGAATCACGATTGGGCCGGAGGCCGATCGTTGCGCAGTGAAAAATGGGTCGATCTCGAACTTCGCGTTCGGCATCAACTGCGCCGAGGGATTTGGCGGTGTCACCGCCCAGGCGACGTCGTTTTCGAGGCTGGCTTTCACTCGGTGTTCCACCAGAGCTCTGGGCGCGGGCGAAGGAGCGCGGGTGGATCACTGTGAAGCGCGCGGCAACAGCGGCGTGGGCATATTCGTCCGTCGCGGATCGGCGGTCAGCGATTGCGTCGCGCTGGAGAATAACAACCACGGTATCGAGGGCGCGAGCGGCGTCACCGTGACTGCCAGCACGGCGGCGAACAACGGCGGCTTCGGCATCACGCTGAGCTCCGGCTCCACGGTCGTGAACTGCTCCGCCTTCGGGAACGGCGGCGGCGGCGGCATTTCCACTGGATTCGGCGGCACCATTACCAATTGCACCGCGGTATCGAACATCGGCGACGGCTTTCACGTCGCGCCGAGCAGCACCCTGACGTCATCGACGGCAAGGCAGAACTCGAGGCACGGCGCCTTGGCGGAAGAAGACGCCCGCATCAGCGACTGCACATTCACGAACAACGGCGTTCACGGCATCCTCGCTGGCCAGCGCACAGCGATCAGTGGTTCCACCGCCAGCTTCAACGGCGGCGCCACCCCCGCCGTGGGTTCAGGCATCTCCGGCGGTATTCGGATGATGATCAAAGACTGCAACGCCATCCGGAATCGCGCCGATGGAATCTCGGTCGGCGGCGATTCCGTCGTGATCGGCAATCACGCGAGCTTCAACGGCCAGGGCGGCGCGGCCGCGGGCATTCGCGCGGCGCCGAGCGGCAGCCGCCTCGAGAACAATCACACGCGCGACAACACCGGCACCGGCATCCTTGCCGGCACCGCGGATGTGATCATCCGCAACACGGCGGGCAACAACAGCGTGGCAGATTTCACCCCGAACTCGGGTATAAACTTCGGACCGATCCAGAGCCCGGGAACGACGACAAACCCGACCGCGAATCACCAGTTTTGAACCGGGCGGTTCCCATGCCGCGAAGCGTTTCGCATAAGCTCTGGGAATAACGCGCCCGGCGGGAACTATCAGGACCGGGCCGGCGCCGGGCGAGGTGGCCCGAACATCGGTCCGATTGGCGATCTCACGACGACGTCGAACCCGTTCGCGAATCTTCAGTCGCCTTAAATGCGCCGGCCGCCGACAACGCTCCGCATGCGCGGAGTGGCGCCGCGGAGATCCGACCCGCGCTTGTTCGTGCGAGGGCACGTTCCTGTGGCCGGGCGCGCGCAGCTTCCCTGCGCTGCTGTCGAACCATCTCCGTCGTGCCCTCGATCGTGCCGGACCCGGGATCGCGAGAAAAGGTGACTGTCCGATCGAGAAATCGCCTCGGCGACATACCTCCCAAATCCATCGTCTGAAGGTGACCTCCACCAGCAAACAGCCGCCGGTCTTTCGGCCGTGCATCAGATGCCGCGCGGCGCGGCGTATAAAAGTCGTAAATTCGCGTAAGATCCCATCGAATTAGTCTTGCTTGTACAAGGCCGTTATCTACTATCGCAGCCGCCTCGTCCCTCCCGCACCGCCATGATCCGCTCAATTCTCCTCGCCGCCGCCTTTGCCAGCAGCCTGTCTGTCGCGCAGCTCGCGATGGCACAAACAACTGTTGCGACGGATCCGGTTGGCTTCACCACTCTGACTGTAAACGCCAAGCCGGCGGATAAACGTGGCTTCACGCTCCTGTCACTGAACATGACGCGGCCGACTGTGTTCCAAGGCCTGGTTCCGAGCGGCGGCGCCTCCACAGCTAACAACGCCACTACACTTACCTTCGCTGCGAACAGCTTTACAGCGAACCAGTTTGCTCCCGCTCCGAATGGAGCGTCGCACTACGTCGAAGTCGCGAACGGCCCGAAGGCCGGCCTTGTCTCAGACATTCAATCGGCGACCACATCGAGCATCACTCTCGCGGATGATATTTCGGCAGCGGTCACCGCCGGCTCCACTACGATCAAGATCCGGCCGTTGTGGACGCTTGCAGCCGCGTTCGGCGCAAATAATTCTGCTGGGCTTCTCGGCGCGTCCTCCTCCAGCCAGGCCGATACGATTCAAGTCTTCGATGCAGCTTCTGGCGCCTTCATCTCGTACTTCTACAGCACGCTGAACAACCGCTGGCAGAAGGGCGCGGCGGATGCGTCCAATGAGGTCATCCCGCCGGACGCGGGGCTTCGGATCGAGCGCAAAGCCGGCACCAGTGTGAATTTCACGCTTGCCGGCGCAGTGAAGCTGGGCCCGACCGGACTATTCGTCCAGGGCGGCAGCGTTCCCGCGAACCCGCAGAACAGCAACTACCTGCCGAATCCGTATCCGCTCGACACGGTTACGCTCGCGAACTCCGGCCTCTACACTGCAAATGCTGCAACGGGGGTCCAAGGCGCTTCAACCTCAAGCCAGGCAGACACAGTCAGCTTCTACGACACTGCATCGGGCGTGTTCACGAACTACTACTACAACACGGCAAACAACCGCTGGCAGATCGGAGCGGCTGACGCGTCGAACGTCGTCATACCAGCCGGCGCGGCTGTGCTTATCAAGCGCAAGAACACGAACGGCTCCTTCGTCTGGCACATGCCGCCGCCAGCGATGAACCTCTAGGTCTCTCCCTTCATGAAACGCTTTCTTTCGCCTCTCCTTCTTCTCCTCGTCTGCGGCTCGTTATGCCTCTCCGTGTCGCCGGCGAACGCCCAGGTTACGATCGAATACTCGGCGCTCGGGAACAACATCCGCGACACCGACGGCACGACGGCTGACGCCGGCGAGCTGGTTCGGCTGGGCCTGTTCCCATCGTCCTTCGATTTCGCCGCTAATCAGACATTCTCATCGCTCAACTCTGCCTTCACGCAGATCGACACGACGACAATCGCTGGCGCGTCCGGGACGAGCTCCGGTGAATTCTTCGACACTGCTACCACGCTGGACCCTAACTTCCTGAACAAGCAGCTGTATCTCTGGATTCTGAATACTTCGACGGCTTCCAATCCGACCGCGTGGGTCATCCTGACGAATCCGAACTGGGTTACTCCGGCCGCGGGTCCGGACACTGAATTCCTGGATACCTCCGACGTAGGGACCTTCATTCCTGCCGGCGCACTTGGCATCGCTGTCGCGCCGATCAAACCGACCGCGGCGAACGGTGTAGACTGGCAAATGACGGCGGTTCCTGAACCTTCGACTTACGCGCTGATCGCATTCGGGTTGGCGGGACTGGCATTTGCGCGCCGCAAACGCTCGCGCTCGAGCAAGGTTTCGTAAGGCGGCAGCGTAGCGGCGCGCGACTGCGCGTCGTCGCCATACAGTGGGAGGCCCTCCAAGGCTTGGACTGGGTGCAGGCTCGGTCACGAGCCGTCTCGTAAAGCCCTGCACCGCGTCAACACGATCACTCACCAACATGTCTAAACCGGTTCATTGCGCTGCGGTTTTCCTAGTCCTGTTGTTGCTCGGATTGAGCGCTGCGCCGTCCCTGGGCCAGCAAGTCGACTATGGTGCCCTCGGCAACCTGATTCGGAGTACAGACGGCGCTCCCGCGGCAGAGGGCTTCCTGGTTCGTTTGGGTACATTTACGCCCGGGTTCGACTTTGCCGCTAACTCTACCAATTTCGACGGTACGAATAGTGCATTTACCGAGTTCGACGTGACGAACGTCGGAGCGGCGCCGGAAACGGGAGCGGGCCAGTTCTACGATGTCGTTCTAATCGGCAGCGGTGGTTTTGTAGACCGCCAACTGTACATCTGGGTGTTCAATTCCGCTTCTGCCAACGATGCGTCTGCGTGGGTGATCGTGACGAATCCGAACTGGCGCGTACCGGTGGAAGGGGACTTCACGGCAATCGATACATCAGACCCGGGAACGACCGTGGCGTCAGGTGCGCGAGGCACAACAACGCCGAACTCCAGTTCTGCCAACGGCGTCGACTTCGTCATGCAGTTCGTTTCGGCGCAGCCTCCTCCATCGCCAACGCCCACCCCATCAGCCACTCCACCGCCGTCGCCGACACCGACTGCGACACCTACCCCATCACCAACACCTTCCGTCGCTCCCTCTCCTTCGCCATCTGCGACTCCGTTACCTACCGCCAGCCCATCCCCGAGCGCTAGTCCTTCGCCTTCAGCTTCGCCCGCCTCGCACCTTGCTAACATCTCGACCCGCCTGCGCGTCGGCACGGCAGACAACGTTCTGATTGCCGGTTTCATTCTGCAGGGCACCGGCGAGAAGCGCCTGATCGTCCGCGGGATCGGACCTTCTCTTGAGAAACTGCCCGGGCGGCTGGCCGATCCGGTGCTCGAGCTTTACGACAGCGAGAACACATTGCTCGCCGGGAACGACAACTGGCAGGAGAATGCGAACAAGGCCGAGATCGAGGAGAGCACTCTCGCACCGATGCATCCAAACGAGCCCGCGCTCCTGCGAAGCCTGCCAGCAGCAGGGCAGTCCGCACTTTATACGGCCATTGTCACCGGCAAGAACGGCACGACTGGTATTGCGGTCGTCGAGCTTTACGACCTCGATCAGAACGGGCCGGTCCAGATCGTGAACATCGCCACCCGCGGCTTCGTGCAGCGAGATGATGATGTGATGATCGGCGGCTTGATCGTAACGGGTGAAGCGGAAGCGGAGGTCGTGATCAGAGCAATTGGTCCCTCGCTCGGCAACGGAGTGAGCAACAAGCTCGCCGACCCGGTGCTCGGATTGTTCAACGGCGACGGCGATCTGATCCTGGCGAACGACGACTGGAAGGCCAACCAACGAGAGGCGATCGAAGCGACCGGCCTGGCACCGCAGAACGACAACGAGTCTGCCATTCGCATCTCCCTCAAGCCGGGAAACTACACGGCCATCGTCGGCGGCAAGGACGGCGGCATCGGAGTTGGCGTCGTCGAGGTGTACAAGCTGTCGCCGTAAGCCTGTCTGTGACCGCCGTGCATTGATCCGGCCCGACGCCTCTATCATCCGGTAGCGAGCATTCGGCGGTCATAGACCGCCGCAACAGGGCCAGCCGCTCAGAATTCCGTTGTGCGCGCTGTGGCCGTTGTGCGAGGAACTTGAACAACGCTGCTATGTCGATCACCACCCGACCAACCAACACCAGCCGCACCTCCGGCACCCTCGCCGGGCGCACGCTCAGCTATGTCGCCCTGGTGCTGTTCGTCGTCTTCGCGCTCTACCCGATCGTGCAGATCATCACCATCGCGCTGCGGCCGGGCGATCAGTTGCTCTCCACCTCGCTCAGCCCGATCCCGAAAGGCGCGACGCTCGCCAACTTCCGCATCCTCCTGACCGAGACACCATTCCTGCGCTGGCTCGCCAACTCGACGGTCATCGCGCTCGCGGTCACCGTGACAGGCGTGGCGCTCGCCTCTACCGCCGGCTACGCACTCTCGCGCTTCCGGTTTCTCGGTCGCAGCTCGATGCTCAATGGCCTGCTCGTGACCCAGATGTTCCCGGCCACGATGCTCCTGCTGCCGCTCTATCTCATCCTGATCAAGCTCAGCCTGATCAACTCGTACCTTGGCGTCATCATCATCTACGCCGCCACGGCGCTGCCGTTCTGCATCTGGCAGCTGAAGGGTTACTACGACACGATCCCGGTCTCGCTCGAGGAGGCGGCCGGGATCGATGGCTGCTCGCGCGGGCAGGCATTCCGGCTGGTCGTGCTGCCGCTGGCCGGGCCAGCGCTCGTCATTACAGCGCTCTTTTCATTCATGACCGCGTGGAACGAATACGTCGTCGCGGCCTTGATCCTCCAGGACGTGGAGATCTTCACGCTGCCGGTCGGGCTGCGGATGTTCCAGGCGAACATGAGCACGCAATGGGGTCTCTACGCGGCGGGCGCGCTGCTCGTGTCCATTCCGGTGGTCCTGCTGTTCCTTCTGCTCAGCCGCTATCTGGTCTCGGGCTTGAGCTCCGGCGCGGTCAAGGGTTAGCGCCAGGGCGCACGCCGTTCGCGCAACCGCAAAAATCTGTGTCCATCCGCGCGCGGTGCGGATAAAACGTTTCGCCATGGACTATCGATCGATTTCGCTGTGCGTCTCCGGCTTGCTGCTCGCCGCCCAGATTGCAGGCGCAGAACCCACCAACATCGCAGAAGACGACGCGGCTCACTCCGGCTACAGCGGCAGCTGGGGCAACGACAAGAACGGCGGCAGCGGCTTCGCGGCTTGGATCACGACGAGCGAAGGCACCGGCGCAGATCAGCACGCCGGCTTCTTCATTGCCGACACCTCCAGCAATCAGGACCTGAACGGGATCGCAAAGGAGAACAAGGCTTTTGGAATGTTCGCGAACGGAGCGGGCTTCGAACAAGCGGTCGCGTATCGCGCGTTCAATAAACCACTCGAGGTCGGCGATTCATTCTCGTTCATGCTCGAGACCGGCGGCTTCGAGAAAAAGTCGGACAAAGACACGGCGGGCGGGGGCGCCATCGGCCTCGTTCTGCGCAGCGGCACCGCGAGCTCTACGCCCGCGGATTACAACGCGGGCGCGATGTTTGAGTTCGGCCATTATCAGGGCACCACGAACTATCAGATCCACGACGGGAGCCCCAACGCCGACTCCGGCGTCGCATTCACCGACTCGGGCGTGATCGTGACGATGACGCTCACCGGCAGCGATACGTACGATCTCGAAATTCAAACCGCCAAAGACAAGAACCTGACCAAGCTGTCAGGGCGGAAGTTGAAGAGCTCCGGCAGCATCGAGAGCATGGCCGTCTTCAACCGCAACGGCGAGAAGAACGACGCCTACTTCAACGGTTTCCAAATCAGCCGCGAAGCGAAATAGCTGATGATTCACGCGGCAGGCGCGCGGAGAACCAGAATGGCGAGATAGCCGGTCATGCTGAGCGAAGTCGAAGCATCCTGCGGCGCAACCAAACCGCTGCGCCACGGGATTCCTCGACTTCGCTCGGAATGACTGCTTCGATGCCGCGGCGCTGAATTATATGATCGAAAGACCACGCCTCTCCTTCTGGCAGATCTGGAACATGAGCTTTGGATTCTTCGGGATCCAATTCGGCTGGGGTCTGCAGATGGGGAACATGTCCGCCATCTACGAATACCTGGGCGCGGATGAGAGCCAGCTCCCGCTGCTCTGGCTTGCCGCTCCCCTCACCGGCCTGATCGTGCAGCCGATCATCGGCCACATGAGCGACCGAACGTGGGGCCGTTTCGGTCGGCGCCGGCCATATTTCCTGGTCGGCGCGATCTTGTCCTCGCTCGCGCTGCTCGCGATGCCGCACAGCGGCGTGCTCTGGATGGCCGCCGGGTTGCTCTGGATTCTCGATGCCTCAGTGAACGTGAGCATGGAACCGTTCCGCGCCTTTGTGGCCGATCTCCTGCCAGAGGAGCAACGCACGGTCGGCTACGCCATGCAGTCCGTCTTCATCGGTGCCGGCGCGGTCATCGCCTCGAAGCTGCCGCAGTGGTTGCAGGACGGAGGCGTGAGCATCCGGACGGATGCCGCGAACCCGATCCCGCAGACGGTGGTGATCGCGTTCACCGTCGGCGCGGTCGTCTTCTTCCTCGCGGTGCTCTGGACAGTGCTCACGACGAGAGAGTATCCGCCGGACGACATCGCCGCCTTGCGCCAAAAACAATCAGAAGGCTTCGGCGAGATCCTGACCGCGTTTCGCGAAATGCCGACGCGCATGAAGCAGCTCGCCGCGGTGCAGTTCTTCACTTGGATGGGGCTGTTCTGCATGTGGATTTTCTTCACCGTCGCGGTCGCGCGCAACATCATGGGCGCGACCGATGCCGGCTCGCCGCTTTACGAGCGCGGCATGAACCTCGCGCGCGACTGCTTTGCGCAGTACAACTTCGTCGCTTTCCTCGCGGCCATGGTGTTCCTCTGGCTCGGCCGTTTCGTGAATGCGAAGTGGATCCACTTCTGGTCGCTGCTCCTCGGTGGGATCGGCCTCGCCAGCGTCGGTGTCATCCGCGAGCCGTGGATGCTGCTCGTCGCCTTCACCGGTGTCGGTATCGCGTGGGCGTCTATTCTCTCGATGCCGTACGCGATGCTTTCGAACTCGCTGCCGCCCGCGCGGATGGGCGTTTACATGGGCATCTTCAATTTCTTCATCGTCATCCCGCAGATCCTCGTCGCCATCATCATCAGCCGCGTGATGGAACACTTCCCGCAGGTGAACCGCCTCTCCGCTGTCGTGTTTGGCGGCATCTCGATGCTCGTCGCGGCGCTGCTTACGCTGCTCGTTCCGAGCACTCCAGTCGCGCAGCAACGGTTGCAGCGCGCTGCCGAAGAAGAAGGAATGCTGCCGACCGCCACTTCGCCTGAGAGCCCGATCGCGTGAAGTGGCGCGCCGGCCTGGGCGCCGCAACTCTAACGTGCTTCGCCTTCCTCCTTATGGCTGAAGCAAGCAGCGCCGCAGATCAACTGATCGAAGGCGCCGACGGCGCGAAGATCAAGCTCGCAACTACCGGCGACGCGCTCCGCATCGAATACAGCGCGCCGGCTCCAGGAGCTCCGGCATGGGAGCGCACGATCTTCATCGCTCTCGACCTGGGCGGCAGCGAAGGCTCCGCGGTGCTGCCGTTCGAGGAGAAACTCGAAGGCTCGACCGTGTTCCTCCCGTTCCGCGCAAATAAATTCTACGCCCTCCAGGCGGGCACGAAGTCCAACAAGGAATGGCACCGCACGTTTGAGAAGTGGAGCTGGGGCGAGCGCGTCGACGCTTCGAAGGAACTGGTGGTGCAGTTCGACGAATTCGACTGCCGCATCGAGCTCCCGCTCGACGAGCTCGGCACGTCCGGAAAGATCAAGCTCGCGATCTACTCGAAAGATTTCACGAAGAACTCCTGGGGCCGATTGTTCGCAGCGAGCGACGCGGCCGTAAGGCCTGGCGAGGGCGACAAATACATCCCGCACTACTGGGAAGTCGACCTGAAGGCCAGGAAGGGAGCACCGCTTGCGGCGCGCAAAGGACGGCTCACGACCGATGCCGGCAAGCTGCGCATCTACCAGATGTTCCCGCGCTTGTTTGGCAACACGAACGAGACCCGCAAGCCGAACGGCACGATCACGGAGAACGGCGTCGGCAGGTTCAACGACATCAACGCTGCTGCACTGGCGTCACTCCAGGAGTTCGGCTTCACCCACATCTGGCTCACCGGCGTACTGCAGCAAGCAACCGCCACTGATTACTCGAGCATCGGCCAGCCACCCGATGATCCCGATTTGCTCAAGGGGCTCGCCGGCAGTCCCTATGCGATCAAGGACTACTTCGATGTCTCGCCGGATTACGCGGAGCAACCGGAGAAGCGCATCGAGGAATTCAAAGCGTTGCTCAAGCGCGTCCGCGACCACGGCATGCGCACGTTGATCGATTTCGTGCCGAACCACGTTGCGCGCAGCTACGCGTCGGACGTGAAGCCGGAGTTCGACTTCGGAGCGAAAGGCCGCGACGGCGCGGGCGACGACACGTCGAAGTATTTCGACCCGGAGAACAACTTCTTCTACCTCAAACCCGGCGCAGGCGGACCGCCGCTGAGATTGCCGACGGTGAAAGACGGCCAGGCGATCAGCCCGACGTGCAAAGTCGCCGGACAGCAATGCGATGGCCTCTTCGATCCTGAAAAGGAGCACGGCAAAGTCACCGGCAACAACAAGGCGACGTGGACGCCGGATCTCGGCGACTGGTACGAGACCGTGAAGCTGAACTACGGCTACGACTTCACCGATGCGGCGAAGAAGGTGCGCGAATATCCGAACGCGCTCACGCCCGACAAGCCGGTGCCGGACACGTGGAAGAAGATGGATCGCGTGCTCGAATACTGGCAATCGTTAGGCGTCGATGGGTTCCGTTGCGACATGGCGCACATGGAGCCGCCGGAATTCTGGGCCTGGGCAATCGCACGTGCGCGTGAGCGCCAGCCGGACGTCGTCTTCATCGCCGAAGCCTACGATAACGATCCCGCAAAGGTGCCGGGCAGCGATCCCGTTGTCTCGCAGCTGAATGGCGGAAAATCGAACGTGATGTTCGATCTGTTGAACGCCGGCTTCACCGCGGTATACGACGATCCCACGTACAAGGTGATCAAGAAGATCTACGACGGGCCCGGCTGGGCGAACGACATCGATGGCGCTCGCCCGGATGAGTTCATCTTCGACAACTCACTGCGCTATGCGGAGAACCACGACGAGGTGCGGCTCGCAGCGAAGAAAGAATGGGGCGGCGTCGGGATGAAGGTCGGTCCGGCGGTCTCGGCGATTCTGTATGGGCTCTCGCGTGGCCCCGCCATGCTCTACAACGGGCAGGAAGTCGGCGAGCCGGCCGCAGGCGTGGAAGGCTTCGGCGGCGACGACGCCCGCACGTCGATTTTCGACTACTGGTCGATGCCGGAGCTGGTGAAGTGGACGAACGGTCACAAGTTCGACGGCGCCAAATTATCGCCGGAGCAGAAGGCGCTGCGGAGCACGTACGGCCGCCTCATCAAGGTGCTGGCGGAGCCGGCTTTTCGCGATGGCGAGTGTCTGGGTCTGAACGCCTCGAATCGCGACAATCCGAAGTATGGCCGGGTCGCGAACGAACAGCCGAGCGGCCACTGGATCTACAGCTTCCTGCGTTACGACGCTGCCACTGGCCAGCGATTCCTCGGTGTCGTGAACCTCAATCCCACAACGGCACTGAAGGATGTGAGCGTGACGCTCGATGCGCGCGCGATCGAGTTCCTCGGCCTGTCGAAAGTAGACCCAAAGACTCTGCTCACGCTGGGCGATAAGCTGGCTGCCAAAGACCCGGCGAGCATCACGTCGTCGATCGATGATGCTGGAACTGGCGGTATTCGGGTTGGCGACCTTGCTCCGGCGACGCCGCTCTTGTTCGAAGTGAAAGCCGACATCGCCAAGCCCTAGCTCCAGCGACCGATCGCCATCTTCGCAGGCGCGACCTGGCCGCGGGCGCAGCGCACAGCGTTCGCCCGACACGCTGAACTGCACTTCACGTCTCGAGATTAGCGGCCCGCCCCGAAGTCGTTGCTCGCGGGCACTGCTTCGTCTTCAGTCCTCCCATGCGTCGCTTCCTGGCTGCTCTGCTCTTTTCGGCTCTCGCTGTTTCCGCTTCCGCGCAAACGCCGCCCGGCAATGACACACGGCTGCTGCGTTTCCCGACGACGAACGGCGACCAGATTGTCTTCGCTTACGCGGGTCAGCTTTATACCGTGCCGCGCGATGGTGGCACGGCGCGCCGCCTAACGAGCGGCCCGGGCTACAGCTCTTTCCCGCGCTTCTCGGCCGATGGTGCGCAGCTCGCGTTTACGTCGCACTACGAAGGCAACACCGAAGTCTACGTCATGCCGGGAGATGGCGGCTCACCGAAGCGCCTAACGACTACAGCCACCCTCGGCCGCGACGACATTTCGGATCGCATGGGGCCGAACAACATCGTCATGGCCTGGCAGAACACGAAGCCGCTCGTCGTCTTCCGTTCGCGCATGAAGACGTTCAACGCGTTCATCGGCCAGCTCTTCACGGTCGGGATGGATGCCGAGCTGCCGCAGCAGCTGCCGTTGCCGCGCGGCGGCTTCGTGTCGTTCTCGCCCGACGATTCAAAGATCGCGTTCAACCGCGTGTTCCGGGAGTTCCGCACCTGGAAGAACTACCGCGGCGGCATGGCGGACGACGTCTGGGTTCACGACTTCAAAACGGGCGCGACCGAGAACCTGACGAACAATGAGGCGCAGGACATCATCCCGATGTGGGGTGCGGATAATCGCGTCTACTACATCTCCGATCGCGACGGGCGGATGAATCTCTACTCCACCGATGTCACCACGAAGGAGACGAAGCAGCTCACCACGTTCAAAGATTGGGACATCAAGTTCCCATCGATCGGCAAAGGAGCGATCGTGTTCGAACAAGCCGGCCAAATCTGGCGCTACGATCTCGCGAGCGGACAGGCCGCCGCCGTTCCGATCTCGATCAAGGAAGACTTCGCCTCTGGGCGCGCAGCTCTCGTGGACGCCGGGAAGCACGTCGGCTCCGTCGCGCCGGGCCCTGACGGCAAACGCGCGGTCGCCGTCGCGCGTGGCGAGCTCTTCTCGGTTCCGGGCAAAGACGGCACGGCTCGCAATTTGACCCGCACCTCCAACGCGCACGAGCGCGACGCCGTTTGGTCGCCAGACGGCAAGTGGATCGCCTACAACTCTGACGTCACGGGCGAGAACGAGCTCTACATCCGCGCGCAGGACGGGAAAGGCGAGCCGCAACAGATCACGAGCGGCGCCGACACCTATTACTACCGGCCGGTCTGGTCGCCCGACAGCACGAAGCTGCTCTGGTCCGATCGCCTGCTGCGCCTGCGCTACGTCGATGTCGCGAGCAAGGCGGTCACCATGGTCGATCAGGATAAGTGGGGTGAAATCCGCGACTACAGCTGGTCGCCGGACAGCCAATGGATCGCATGGGAGCGGCCGGAGGAGAATGGGTTGCCGCGCGTTTACCTCTTCTCCACGCGCGACAAGAAGCCTGTCGCGGTGACCGATAACTGGTACGCCTCGGGCGATCCGGTCTTCAGCGACGACGGCAAATACCTGCTGCTTGTCTCCAGCCGCGACTTCAAGCCGACCTTCAGCCAGGGCGACTTCGCAAATGTCTATCGCGACATGAGCCGCGTCTACTTGATGACGCTCGCGAAGGACACGCCGTCACCGCTCGAGCCGCGCAGCGACGAGGTCGGCAAAGATGAAAAGAAGGATGCTGCTGCTGCGGGCGCGTCCGCATCGCCTGCTGCTAGCCCGGACAAGAAAGGCAGCCCCGCGAAGGACGACAAAGAGAAGAAGCCCGACGAGCCGAAGGCACCGCCGATCGTAAAGGTAGATCTCGATGGAATCGGGAACCGCCTCGTCGCCCTCAAGATCCAGCCAGGCGATTACGATGATCTGCGGATGGTTGGCGATCGAATTTTCTATCTGCGCCGCACGCTCGCGGACGATCGCGGCGGCGGCGACGACGAGAACCCCGACAGCCAGAAGTCGCATCTCGCCTCCTACAGTCTGGAAGATCGCAAGGAGACCGTGGTGGGGCAGGTGAACAGCTATCAGATCACGAGCGACGGCAAGAAGATGCTCGTCAAAGTGGATAAGGATTACGCGATCGTCGACCTGCCTAAAGACAAGCTCGAGCTGAAGGACGACAAAGCCGGCAAGGACTTCAAACTGAAGCTCGACGCGCTCGACATGCAGCTCGATCGCCACGCGGAGTGGGCGCAGATCTTCAACGAAGCGTGGCGCCACATGCGCGACTTCTTCTACGCGCCAAACATGCATGGCGTCGACTGGAAGGCGCAACGCGACAAATACGCCGCGCTCCTCCCATTCGTGAACCATCGCAACGACGTCACGTATCTGATCTCGGAGTTGATCAGCGAGCTGAACGTCGGCCACGCCTACACCACGGCGGGGGAGCGGCCGGAGACGCCGCGCATCAAGGTAGGGCTGCTCGGCGCAGAGTTCTCGCGCGATCCCGGGTCGCGCGCCTATCGCATCGATCGCATTCTGCCGGGCGAGAACTGGGATGATCGCACGCGCTCACCGCTCACCGCCATCGGCGTGAACGTGAAGGAGGGCGATTACATCATCGCCATCAACGGCACGCCTGTCTCCACGCTGCCGAATCTCTACGAGGCGCTCGTCGGCACTGCCGGCAAGCAGGTCATCCTGACGGTGAACAGCAGACCGGCTGCGGACGGTGCGCGCGACGTGACGGTGATCCCGACGGCGGACGAAGCGCCGCTCTACTACATCGCGTGGATCCAGAAGAACCTCGACGAGGTCGCGAAGCGGACCAACGGCGAAGTCGGCTACATCCACATCCCGGATATGGGGCAGCCAGGCTTGAATCAGTTCACGAAGCAATACTTCCCGCAGATCAACAAGAAGGCGATGATCGTGGACGTGCGCGGCAATGGGGGCGGCTTCGTTTCACCGCTGGTCATCGATCGGCTGCGCCGCGCGCTGGTCATGGTGGAGGTCGCGCGCAACGGCCAGCCGCAAGTCGACCCGAACCAGACATTCCTCGGGCCGATGGTGACGTTGATGAACGAGTTCTCCTCGTCCGATGGCGACATCTTCCCCCATCGCTTCAAAGCGTCCGGCTTGGGCAAGCTGATCGGCAAACGCAGCTGGGGCGGCGTGGTGGGGATTCGAAACTCACTGCCGTTCGTCGATGGCGGGACGGTCTCGAAACCGGAGTTCGCGCCCTACTCGAAGGACGGCAAGGAGTGGCTGATCGAAGGCTACGGCGTCGACCCCGACATCGTGGTCGATAACGATCCGGCGAAGGAATTCCGCGGTGAAGATCAGCAGCTGAACCGCGCGCTGGAAGAGATCCAGAACGAGCTGAAGACCAGGCGCTACGATCTCCCCTCGCCTCCGCCGTACCCGGACCGCTCGAAGCCGCGGAAGTAGCCGAACTCTTCAAACGCGTGTCATTCCGAGCGCAGTCGAGGAATCCCGTGGCAGACCGACAGTAGCGCTACCGGCCCACAACATCGCGCGCATCATCAGCGCGCTTCAAACGCCTGTCATTCCGAGCGCAGTCGAGGAATCCCGTGGCAGACCGACATTACTGCCACGGGATCCCTCCACTTCGGTCGGGATGACAGCGGTGCGTCAGCTCTGTGGCTCGATGCGCTGGGTCTCTTTGTTGCGCAGTCCGTGCCGCTCGTGCTCCAGGTCGAGGACGCCTGCGGGTTCTTTGCGCAGCGCCGCCGGTACCTTGTCGCCGACTGGCCCCTTCGCAATCGATATGCCGCCGTCCACGAGCCAGAGCGCACCGGTCACATAGCTCGCTTCATCCGAGGCGAGGAAGGCATAAACGTTCGCCACTTCCTCGGTCGTGCCGCGGCGCGCCATCGGGCTCGCCTGGAGCAGCATCGTCTCCATCTCCTTGTCCATCGGCCCGCTCTCCTTGTGCGTCCAGGCGGTGTCGATCGGCCCAGGGCAAACGCAGTTCGCGCGCACGCCATGTCGCGCCTGCTCGACCGCCACTCCGCGCATGAACGAATGCATCCAGCCCTTCGTGCCGCCGTAGGTCGAGTTCTGCGCGAGGCCGATGAAGCCCGACTCGGAACCAGCCGATACGACATTGCCGCGCGTCTTCTGCAAATGCGGCAACGCAAAGCGCGTCATGAGGAACGCGGAGCGCATGTTCATCCGCACGGTGCGATCGAAATCCTCGATCGGGTAATCCTCCGTCATCGCGTTGTCGAGGAAGACGCCGGCGTTATTGATCAGCACGTCGAGGCGGCCGAACTGGGTGATCGCGAGCTCCACGCAGGCCCAGGCCGAGCTTTCATCTGAGACATCGCCCGCCTTGGCCGTCGCATCGCCACCCTTTGCGCGGATCGCCCGCGCCACGTCCTCGATCGGATCATCCGCCAATCCGCTCACGATGATCTGCGCGCCCTCCCGTGCGAACTTGTGCGCGATGGCTTCGCCGATGCCCGTGCCCGCTCCGGTGATGATCGCGATTTTGTCTTTGAGTCTTCCGTTCATAGTTGGTTCCCAAGCCATCGCAGGCGCCGCGGGCGCCGGACGCACAGCATCCGGGTAGTCGCCCGAACGCGCTTCGCACCTCGAGCTTCGGAGGCGGGCAGCCGTCGCGTTAAGACGCACAAGCTCACCGCCTTACGCCTGACCAGCGAAAGATTCTTTGAACGTTTCCAGTGGGTCGCAGTCGAATAGCGGCAAGATGAAGAAAGTGACGAACGCCGGGCCGCTGCCGCTGACTCTTGTCTGCGCGTGGTGCAAAGGTGTCATCAGGACAGGCGCGCCGAAGGTCAGCCATGGCATTTGCCGCCCTTGCTCCGCCCACTTTTTCGGCAAGCTCCGTCCGCGCGTGACGCGGCGGGTGCCGGCGTAGTCAGGTCCGCTCGGATCGGGCGCTGCTCTGTGTATTGACGCGCGGATCGTGCGGTTGATATGCTCGGAATTCACGAGCTGACGTCGAGCTTGCCTTACGTGTGAAACGAACCCTGATCCCGCTGTTACTCGCATCCAGCCTTGCTATGGCCGGATGTTCCCGCTCCGACAACGCGGCAACCGCGCAGCCGGCGGCAACGCCGACGCCAAACCTGCGGGCCGATGCCGATCGACTGCAAAACGCGATCAACAAGGCCGCCGAACAGCGGAAGCAGCAGAGCGGCGTCGCCTCGCCGTCTCCTTCGCCGTAGCGCAGATAATCGCGCACGCCGGCACGACATCGGCCACTCGTGCCTTTCGTCTGCGGGCGAGGTGCGTAAATTCGCTCGATGTCGCGAGAGCGAACGAGCACGCGCAACGGCAGCGCACGATCTCCGCACGAAACGACGGTCGTGCGCGACATGATCCTGATCGACCAGGAGCCGCTCAGACGCGAAGCGGCTGCCGAGTGCACCAGCGCAATGGCGCGCCTCGAGCATGCGCGCGCGGGCTGGCACCAGTTCGAGCACAAGGACAAACCTGCCTTCGCGCGATGGCGCGCGCGCGAGTTTGGTCCCCTCCTCAGCCGGGCACGCGAAGTAGAGGTGCAGATCCGCGATCACCAGGCGCTGATCGATGAAGTGGAGAAAGAGATGCGCCGGCTGTTTCAGGACCCGCACACCGCTTACCAGCGGGTCATGTTTCGCCGCGCCGATCCCGCGGCCGCGGCGGAGGAAGAAGCAGCTCGCGCGCGGAGCGGCGGAACTGGAGCCGCGCAGAAGGTGAGCGAGTTCGAACAGGAAGCGCTCTTCCAGGAGTGGGTCCAGCGATCGCTCGGCACGAACCCGGACAAGATGGACGATGAGGCCTACTCCACCTCGTTCGAGGCGTTCAAGACCCACATGTTCCGCAGCGCGCCAGCCGAGCCGGAGCGGCCGCCAAACGCGCACCGGCCGCGAGAGGAGCAGCGAATTGCGGACGAGCTCGACGACGAACCCGAGGAGGAGAGCACCGACCCAGACGCGCGCGTGAAGGAGCTTTACCGAACGCTCGTGCGGCGACTGCATCCCGACCTGCGCGCTGATGGAAGTGCCGCTGTCTCGGCGCTCTGGCACGAGGTGCAGGAGGCTTATGCCGCGAGCGACGTGGCGCGCATGGAAATCCTGCTCGCGGTCAGTGACATCGGCGCTGATCCGATGAGCGGCGAGACGAGCGTGTCGCAGATGCAGACCGTTGCCGCCGAATTAACCCGCGCGCTCGAATCGTTGGAGAAGAGCCTGGAGGAAGCGGAGCGCGAGGATGCATGGGACTTCGCTCGGCTCGGGGCGACCGATACTCTCCGCGCCCGGGTAGAGCGTGAGCTGAAGTTCGAGCTGGCCACGCGCACGGCTCGCCTCGATTTGCTCACGCAAACGATCTCCGGCTGGGTGCAGGGACCGGTCGCGAATCGCCGCATCGTGGTGGCGGGCAGCCGGTGATGGCCGCGATCACCCTTGCACCGCGGGAACGACGCGCTCGTTTGCACGGATGAGGAGTCGCGCCCACCTACAGCCACCATGCACACGCGACTAATTCTCACCTGTTTATTAGCGCTGGCGACGGCGATGTGCGCGGTCGCAGCACCGACGCCTGAAGCGGTCGTCCAGGCACAACTCGAGGCCTACAACGCACGCGACATCGATGCATTCATCGCCACGTATGCCGACGACGTGAAGCTCTTCGAGTTACCCGACAAGCTTCTCTCGGAGGGAACCGCCACCATGCGCGAGCGGTATGGGAAGCTCTTCAAGGACGAGCGGCTGCACGCGACCATCGTGAACCGCATCGCGCTCGGCAACACGGTCATCGATCACGAACGCGTGCGCCTCACCTTTCCCCAAGGTCCCGGCACCGTTGAAGCCGTTGCCATCTACGAAGTCAGTGATGGGAAGATCACGAAAGTCTGGTTTCGCTACGGCGAGAGAAAGCTCGATACCACTCCCGGTGCCCGATGAGGAGCGCCCCACGGAAGAGTGTCTCGTGTGACGTGCAGACTAGCGACGTGCGGCGCCGCGCGGAGTCGCCGTCCGCACTGAGCGTCTGCGGAAGCGCGATGAGGATCATGGTCTTGTTCCCTGCGATGCGGACGGGGGCTATCGCCTCGCGTCCGAGCCGCCCCACAAGCTAGAGGTCCGCCAGCAGATACAGCGTCTGCATCAGCATGCTCATCAGCGTCTGCATCAGCATGCTCATGGCCATGAAGGACGCGATGTAGAGGAGATGGCGAACGACCGAGCCCGTGGGTGCGGTCCGCATTTGTGCCCTGCTTCGCTTCCGTGTTCATCCTTCAGCCCGCGCGTGCCGTGCTTCTATCTGCCGCACGGCTCGACAGCACCGGCTGCGGCTGCGAGAACGTAGAGACAGCAGCTCCGCGCCGGAATCAGCTGCGTAACTCTTCACGTGCACCTTTACCGCATCATCACGGAAGTCCGCGCCGGCGCCGAGCAGCGCAACGCGCGGCCCGGACAGGCCGGCCTGGCGACGCTATGGGTGCGGAGCACTTCGGAGGAGGATGCGCTCCGCCAGGCCCGCGAGATCATCGACTCGCGCAAGTACCACTCGATTGGCGAGCTCACCCTCTATCTCGAGCACACACATGGCGCGGTCGCGACCGGGGCCGGGCAAGAAGATGCGCTTGCCGCCGGTTACACCAGCATGAAAGAGAAAGCACTCGCCAGCGGCGACGGCCTTTTCGAGATCTGGTTTCCCGCCAGCCGCTAAGCGCCGCAGCTCCGCTGGACCGTTCTGGTTGCCGGAGACGGTCTCTGCTTCTTCAAACCATCGTTCACCGACGAGGTATGCAGATCTCGTGTTCACGGCACGCACGGATGTTTCTCCGGCCGAAGAGCAGCCGAAGGCGGACAACGTTCCGATTCATCCCTGTCAGAGAAAAAGAAAAAACTATGAATACTAGAGAAGACAAAGATTCGAACCCAGATCCAATCACCGGCGCACCCGGTTCTCACCCCGTCGGCACCGGAGTCGGTGCAGCGAGCGGTGGAGCGACAGGCGCGGCGATTGGCGCAGTCGGTGGCCCTGTCGGCGCTGTCGTCGGCGCGGTGGTCGGCGCAGTTGCTGGCGGTTATGCCGGTAAAGGCGTGGCCGAGATGATCGATCCCACTGCGGAGAACGCTCATTGGCGCGACAACTACAAGAACGAGTCGTACGTGAACCGTGACCTCGGCTACGATCAATACGAACCCGCCTACCGCACCGGGTACACCGGCTACGGCAAACACGCCGGCAAAAAATGGGATGACGTGGAGAACGATCTCGAGCGCGACTACGAGCAGACCAAGGGCAACTCCGGCCTCGCCTGGTCCGATGCGAAGCACGCCTCGAAAGCTGCCTGGCACAAAGTCGAGCGCGCACTCCCCGGCGACGCAGACCGTGACGGTCGGTAAGCCAATCTAACAACAATCTACAGAGGCCCGCGGACTACCCAGTCCGCGGGCCTTCTTGTTGGTCAGGAGATTCTGCGGATGAGAAGCCGCGCTGCCTCGTCGACGGCTACGCGCTCGCCTGACGAACCGATCACCTGTACCGCGCCGGCAGCTGCCGAATTCGCGCCGCACGTTCGCTCCCGCGCTTGTTTTTCTGGCTAGCTCTTCCTCAACTCCACCTTTCGCGTGGCGGACGCGTTACAACTGCGGCGAGCGCTCGCGGTCGAGCCAATACCCTCAAGCGCTTGGTAGCGTCCGCTGCCCGCCGAATCAGTCGTGCCCGGTCTAGCCCGTGCCGATCTGCCGTCTCGGACCAATAAAAGTCATCGTCCACGTGAAGCGAGTTGCCACGCGCTTGCCGCTGCGGAATCCGGGAATAAACCGCGACTCGCGGAGCACTGTCGCCGTTCTGGCGCCGAACCCGACACCCGTCGGATGCTCATGCACCACCTTCGTGCCCTGCACATTCCCGTCGGCATCCACATCCACTTGCAGCACAGCAATCCCCTGCTGCCCCACCGTGATATTCGGATAATAGAAACCTTTGTACTGCGGATTTCCCGGCACGAACGCGAACTGCGGTGACACGAAATCCTGGCCGCTCTTTAACGCTTCCTCCTCCTGGTTCAGAAACACGCGCAGGTGCGGTTTCCCATCGCGGACGAAGAAGTTCACCGTGCCCTGCACGTAGACCGAGACGGGGATGTGGTTGTAGACCGCCGGCTCGAACAACGCGAGGTCCAGCTTTGACATGACCTCACGCCGGAGCTTCTCCGCGCCCGGGCTCTCCCGGTAGGTGCGCGAATCGTACGAGCCCCCGCGTGTCGAAACGCCGGTCTCGAACATCAGGATCGCATCGCCCTGTCCCTCTTTCATCAGCCGCTCCGTATCGATGAGGTTTACAAGCGAGCGCTTGTGGTGCCCCAGCAGCGCGGGGCGATATTTCGGCAGCGCCTGCGCGAAGGCAGTCGGACCGAGCGATGAGAGAACAATCAGCAGCGTGAGGCAGCGGATGCGTGACGTCATAAGGGGGGAATGGCAGCGCGCAATCGCTGCGCACTTCCGCGACCATAGGCGGGAGATCGTCACCGCATCAATTCGGAATCCTCCGTAGGCCGGAGCCCGCGCGCGACAGTGTAGCGGCCAGTTCGTTTACCCGTGGCAACGTCGCAGCATCGTTCGACGTTCGACGTTCGACTAGCTCTCGCGCAACGCCACCGTCGGCGCGACGCGCGAAGCTCGGAGCGCCGGCAGGTAACACGCAAACACCGCCACTAACGCCAGCAACCCCGCCACTCCAGCGAACACCGCCGGATCCGTCGCGCTCACCCCGTAAAGCATCGTCGCCAGCAGCCGCGTCAACGCCCAGGCGCCGAACAGCCCCACCACCACGCCGATCGCGGCCAGCATCATTCCCTGCCCCACCACCAGCCGCAGCACGTCGCCGCGTTGCGCGCCGAGCGCCAGCCGGATGCCGATCTCGTGCGTCCGTTGCGTCACCGAGTAATTCATCACACCGAAGATCCCGACCGCCGCCAGCAGCAGCGCCAGCCCCGCGAACACGCCGAGCAGGATCGTATTCAGCCGCCGTTGCGCCGTCGTCTCGCTCATCAGCTGCTCCATCGTCTTGATCCCGAAGATCGGCTGATCCGGATCGATCCCGCGCACCGCGCTCCGCACCGCAGTCACCAGCGTTGCCGGATCGGTCGAGCTCGTGCGAAGGACGTAAGTCGTCCAGCCCGACGGCCGCTGCATGAGCGGGATGTAAGATTCCGGCCGCGGCTCGCGGTCGAACCCATTCCGCCGCGTATCCGCCACCACACCCACGATTGTCCGCCACGGATTCTGCGTCTGGTCGGTGTTATCACCGTAGTTCATCCGCTTGCCGATCGGGTCCTCTCCGGGGAAAAAACGCCGCGCGAACGAGTCATTGATAAGCACCACCCGCGGCGAGTCGGGTCCGTCCGCGTCCGAGAAGGCGCGCCCCTTCAGCAGCGGCGTGCCCATGAGCTGGTGATAGTTCGGCGTCACCGAATCGATCGTCACCTCGATGCGTTCACCGGGCTGACCCGGCGGCCGCCCCTCGATGTTGAAGTAGCCGGAGGTCGGCGTGTTGCTCAGCAGAATGCTCGTCGTCGCCGCGGCCCCTTGGACGCCCGGCAGATTTGCGAGCCGCTCCAGCAGCGCGGTGTGAAAGGGCCGCCGCGCCGCCCCATCGCCATACTTCGAGGCAGGCAACGCCAGCTCCAGCGTCAGCATCCGATCCGTGCGGAACCCCAGCTCCACCGCCTGCAGCCTGTTGAAGCTCTTGATGAGTAACCCCGCGCCCACCAGCAGCATGATCGCGAGCGCCACCTCCGCGATCACGAGCAGCCGACGCACCCGTCGGCTCCGGACTCCCTGGCTCCCGCCGCGCCCGCCCGCCTCCTTCAGCGTCTCGCTCAACTTCGGCTTGCTCGCCTGCAGCGCGGGCACCAGCCCGAACGCCACCGCGGTCAGCATCGAAATTCCGAGCGTGAATCCCAGCACCCTCGCGTCCACCCGGATCTGATCCACGCGCGGCATCTCCGCCGGCAGCATCGCCTTCAGCGCATCCAGCCCGAACACCGCCAGCCCCACACCCACCGCCGCCGCCAGCACGCCGAGCAACACAGATTCCACCAGGAGCTGCCGGATGATCTGCCCCCGCCCCGCGCCCAGCGCGCTGCGAATCGCAAACTCCCGTTCACGCGCGGCGGCGCGACTCAGGAGCAGATTCGCCACGTTCGCGCACGCGATCAGGAGCACCAGCGCCACCGCGCCGAGGAGCACATAGAGCGCCGGCCGCACCCGCCCCACCGTTTGGTTGCGCAGCGACACCAGGTTCACCCCCGTGTTCGCGTTCGACTGCGGAAAATTCGTCTCGATCCGCTTCGCGATCGCCTCCATCTCCGGCCGCGCCTGCTCCACCGTCACACCCGGTTTCAGCCGCCCGATGATCGTCAGCCAATACGCTCCGCGCTGTGCCTGAAGATCCGGTGGAATCGCCAGCGGGACCCAGAACTCCGTCTTCGTCTCCGGGAATCGGAACTCCGCCGGCATCACTCCGATCACCGTCCGCTTCGCCCCATTCACCTCGATCTCGCGCCCGATCACGCCCCGCTCCCCGCCAAACCGCCGTTGCCAAAGCCCATGGCTCAGCACGATCACCTTGTCATTTCCTTCCGTGTTCTCCTCCGGCGAAATGGCGCGCCCGAGCAGCGGCGCCACCCGCATCACATCGAAAAAGCTCGCCGTGGTTGACGCCCCCAGGATCCGCTCCGGTTCGCCCGTGCCCGTTAGGTTGAGGCTCTCGTTCGTGTAGCCCGCCATCGACGCAAACGTCGTGTTCCCTTCCCGATAATCGACGTAGCTGGGCCACGAATGAACATCCTCCTTGTTCCCGCCCACCCGATAATCCATCCAAACCATCACCAGCTGCCCCGGCTCCGCATACGGCAACGGCTTCAGAAGCACGGCGTTGACGACCGAAAAAATGGCCGTGTTCGCGCCAATGCCGAGCGCGAGCGCGATCACGGCCACGGCCGTGAAGCCCGGCTGCTTGAGCAGCATGCGAAATGCGTAACGGATGTCCTGGAGGATGGTGTTCATAGACGGGGAGAGGTTAAGGCTGCGGCGCAGGCCACGCCGGAGCGCAGCTCACCTTTAGTGCAGACGCCGCGAGCAGCGCTGTTTGTCTACACGCCTTTACAAACTTCAAATAAGTCGGGCAGAATTTCAGCCGATGGATCGATCGGAACTCGGAGGTAGTCCGCGTAAGCCGGTGCTGGATAACCTTGGTCGCACCGCGTCGGACTCATAACGCGGCTGCCGATCAGCTTCAGTCCCCGGCGGCTGTCCTGCTGCCTCTCGCCACTCCTCGCACCGGACGCCGCCACCTTCGAAGTGGCCGCACGAAACGTCCCGCGCTGAAGGCCCCATCGAGACGGCGAACGCCAATGGCGAGGACGACGTCATCAATTTCGCTCCCGGCGCCACCTACCCGGTCCAAAGCGTCGACAACACACAAGCGCTAATGGCGCCAACGGGTTGCCGGTGATCACGGCGGCCGCTCCGTCATCATCAATGGCCGCGCGCCGCCACCATCGCCGGCACGGCGCAGGCAAACACTCCGTTCCGCATCTTCCAGATCGGCCTGAATGCGACCCGCGTCGGTCTTGTCCAGGTTTACAACCTCGGCGACAACCAGGACTCGCGCCTGGCGAACATCTCTACCCGCGGCCGCGTCCTCACGGGTGACAACGTGATGATCGCCGGCCTCATCGCCACTGGGGCACACGCCCAGCGAGCCTCGGCCCTTCGCTGGACCGTCCCCGGCGGGCTCGAAGATCCCTACCTCAAGCTGTTCGATAAGCACGGCGTCGCGCTTGCGTCGAAGAACAGCTGGAAAGACACCCAGCAGTCCGACATCGAAGGGACCGGCATCCCGCCCTCAAAGGACGTTAAATCCGCCAATCGTGACCTTCCTGCCGCCCGCCGCCTACACCGCAGTCGTCAGCGGTCTAAACGACGCGAGCGGAGTAGCCGTCGTCGAAGTCTACACATTGCAGTAATGGGCGGCGCCCGGTGCCCCACGGGAAAGCGGCGGCTCGTCCGTGTAACCGTCTCGCAATCACTGCGCGGAGGAGTCCGATTGCTCGTCGCTTGCGCTGGAACACCTCAACCGCGCCGCGAAGCGCTACCAGCCTCGCGGAAATGCGCGTGCGCCGGCGACCGCCAGCAGACAGGACCGTCCGATGACGAACTGCGGCATCGCGCCAGGGCACGACTCCGCCATGTCGGAAAGGAAATCCGAAACGCAGACGGGCACTTTCGCGCCGCCGTATGGACCGATGCTCCGCGCTGCGGAGCGCCACGCTTAGCGCTGTGGCTCGCTTAGAACAGGCCGAGCACCTTCAGCACCACTACGATCACGACAATGACTCCGATAATATAAAAAACGTTTCTTCCCATGTGCTGAGGGCGTATCAGCCGCTGCCGCCGCTGGCGAGATGTTTCGCAAATAGATTCCGCGCTCGTTTGGCTACCGCGGTGTTGCAGCGCTTCGTCCGACGCTCGCCCGTAACCCGCTCTGCAAGCGTCGCGTGCGTCGTCGCTCCTCAGCGCTCTCTCGCCATCCGCGACTGGGCGCCGCGGTCGACCGCGGTGGTCGCGGGGGCAGCGGAGCAGGCGGCCAACCTCCGCACTCCGCACTCAGATCTGAATCCCGAATTCCTCAGTGCGCGTGGCTAGCACGCGCCAGAGCTTCCACGCCTCGCCACACCAGCGAGAACTTCATCACCGCGCAAACTCGCTTTCCGTTCTCCTCATGGCAGAAGCGATGTTCACGCTAAAAACAAAAAGCCGCCGAGGCACTGGGCCCCGGCGGCTTCTTGTTAATCTCTCAGCTTCGGCTTAGCCGTGGCCGAGCGACTCGAGCGTCGGCTGGTCCATCACCGCCGTCATCGTTAGTCCACGGTCATTCTGGTAACCGATGAGGGCCTGGCGCGTCAAAGGTCCCAGCAAGCCATCGACCTCGCCCTTGTAGTAGCCCATCTCCTGGAGCGTAGCCTGCACCCTCGCGATGATGCGATCCGGCGGCTCAGCACGTTGGCCCACATAGATCGGCGCATCGTAGGTGTAGTACTCTTCCTGCGGGCTGTAACCCCACGCCGGATACCAGTAGCCATTGTTGAAGTAATAGTAGCCGCCACCAATCGACTCGATCCGCTGGTATCGCGATTGATAGTAACTACGGTCACGCCGTTCCGGACGGTAGGTGCGATAAACCTCATACTGCGGCCCCTGCCAGCGGTCGGCGTTCTGGATGCGGTACTCCGGCTGGAAGGTAACCGCCGGGACTCTGTCAGGCCGCGGCTCCGCGCGGAAGTTCGCGGTGCGTTGCCTGATCTGCTCGATCTTCTGCGGCTCAGGCGCTTTCGCCGCCTGTGGATTAGGCGTACCTGCTGGCGTCATGACTGGAGCGGCGCTTGCGATCGCTGCGGTGGCCGGGCTGGCAACCGGTGTGGTGGCAGTTGCCGGAGCGGCGCTCACGGTCGCCGAGGGCGCTGCCGTGGCGGTTGCCGTTGCCGTCGGAGCTACACTGGCCGAAGCCGTCGGAGCTACGCTCGCTGTGGCGGTCGGCTTCGCGGTCGCGGCTGCAGAGGGCGCTACGCTCGCTGCTGCCGATGGCGCCGCAGTGGCTGACACAGGCGCGGTCGCACTGGGCGTTGACTTCGCCGCTGCCGCGGTGGCACTTGGCGAAGCCTGCGCGTCGGCCGCCTGCTGCGACTTCTTTCCTCCCTTGCCACGCTCTTGCGCCTGACCGGCCGCGTCTGGTGAGGCTACCGGTGCCGTCGCTGGTGATTGCTCAGCAGCATCAGGCCGCTTTCCTCCGCGCCCTGCTCCTTTTCCTGGCGCAGTTGCTGCCGGTGCTGCCGCTGAGGGCGCGTCTGCGGCTGGATCTTCGGTCGCAGCCGGTGCCTTCGTCGTTTCGGGCGCGGCAGACTTCCTACTCTCCTGCTTTGCGCCGCGTCCTTCGCCCTTTCCGGCTCCAGGCTGCTGTGCCGCCCCCGCTGGTGCTTCAGACTTCGGCGCGTCAGCAGACGACTTCGCTCCAGCAGATGGGCCGGTTGGCTTCGCCTCGTCGGCTGCTTCGCCGGACTTGGCTCCGCCCGCCTTGCCGCGGCCTTTTCCAGGTGCCTGCTTCTCCGCGGTGGGCGACGCTTCGGCGTCGGGCTCTTGCGCGAACGCGGCCCCTGCCAGCGCCAGCGAACAGCTGATGAGTAATGTGGTGAATTTGATCATATCGATGTGGGTGTTGGTCGTGTCTTCTGCGCGGACTATTCACCGGCCACGCCGGTTTCTCGCGATCCGCAGAGCGACCGCCTAACGAAACATCGTGCACCCGGCATGGTTCGGTTCCCCCTGCGCGAGGCAAAGGCAGAAGTAGGAAGGCAAAACGATGAAACGAAGCAGTGCCGCAAGCCTACGCCTTTCACACGCGGCGGCGGGTGTCGATAGCGTGAAGAACATCCGAATCACACGCAGCGCGAACGCCATCCCCCGCTCCCGCAGATCGTGCTTCCAATCGCCCTCCCGAATTCTCCCGTCGCTCCGCTGACCATGCCTTTACCGGCACCGGCACCGCGCGACGCAAGCTGTTACGAACTGGCTCGCACCACGCTGGCGCGGAACGCAATCGCGGCTGAGTACGCCGCTGCTTCGTCCACTTTCTTCCATGAAAACGATCGCGCGCGCAAACGGCCGCCCTCGCGATACGCCACCTGATAGAACGAGCGCCGGGGATGACGAAACACCCCCACCACTTCGGCATCGAGCCCCAGCGCGGCCAGCACCTTCCGCGGCACCGGGTTCAATCGCTTCTTCGGCAGCTCCCGGAGCGCCTTATCACGAAACCGCAGCGCCGCCTCCAGGCTCGCCTCCGAGTGACCAGCGAAATGCCGGCTGAACTCGATCTTTGCGCGGGTCAGGCTGACCTGGTAGCCGCTCGGCAGCACCCGGATATTCGTGAACTCCGTCACCGGCTTGGAACGTCTCGGGTTGGCGGCGGATGATCTCATGCGTTGTCTTCGTGCGGTTGTAGCGCGGCTGCCGCGTTTCCGCCAGCGCTGATGACGCCGGTTGTAGCGTCCGCTGATGCTCCAGCGTCCCCGCTTCAGCACCGCTTCCCTCGCGGCTGCCCGTCAACCCAGCAGCCGCCGTCTTCTAGCGTCCGCTGTCCTCAGCGGAAGTCCGATCGTGTGCGCCTGCGCTTCCGCACGGCTGCGCGAACCGCGGCCTCGCCCGGAACCAATCGAACGCCCAGTTCAACCAGAGCGCGAACGGCTCATGCAGCGCGTCCCGCAGCAGCCGCAGCGTCTGGGTCATCACCGCACGCGCCGCCGGGTTGATGCTCCGCCTGCCGGCTCCGCTCCGCTACCCGCGCGGCTCCTCGTCTATCCAGCGCTGCCTTCGCCCGCTGTACGACCTTCGACCATGTCGCACGGCCCCCGCCGGCGAGTTCGACGTTGCTTCGCGGTTCCCACCGCTCCCCCACTACCGCAGGCTTCGGCCATGTCGCACCGCTTCCCGCGGGCTCCATTCGACGTTCGACGTTCGACGTTCGACGTTCGACGTTCGACGTTCGACGTTCGA